>JAJYVK010000362.1:0-2493 GCA_021792075.1 Actinomycetes bacterium
TCGGTACAATCCAGGCCCCCGCATAGCGCAACACCATCCGTGCCGGCTTAGCTCAGCGGTAGAGCAGCGGTTTTTAATACGTAATCTACGTGCCGTTGCTTTACATACCCACCTCTGCTAGGGTGCTGGAACACCGGGGTCCCTCCCCACGTTCCAGAATAGGCCTTGTCAAAGGCGAGTAGCAGGAGGGGGTCCGGGGGAGGGGAAACCTGTGGATAAGTCTTCGCTCTCGCGTTGGCGCAGTCTCGATGCACACATCGTGCTTGAGGCACTCGCGGACTATGCCAAAAAAGATGCCACCTACCGGCCTGTGACGAGCGCGCAATCCAGCCGTTGGCACGCAAACCTCAATGGGCGTGACTTCGAGCTCCTGCTCACCGGACCGAAATTCTGGGACACGCGCCAAGCAGTCGGGGGAGGTGGTGCAGTTGACCTCGCCATCCACCTGACAGGTAAGAATTTCCGGGCAGCTATACGTCTTCTCAAGTCGCACGCTCTCTGAGCGGGCGAAAACGGTGCCCCAATGCTTATCGATCCGCAAGCCACACCGGCGTTCGTGATCGTTGATCCTGAATCCGGGTTGCCCCGGTTCTGGGCCACAGCCTGGACCTTCTGGCTTAAGGGGAAATCGCTTGCTCGAAACACCCTTAAGACTCTGCTACGTCATGTAGATGCGTTCTATTTGTACTGTGATCACAACTTCGGCTGCGACTCGCTCGATGCCGCGTTAAGTCGACGAGACGCAGATACGCTGAAACGGATGGTCGAGGGCTTCTATCTCCTTCTGACATCAGATGAGGACTACACAACTACGACAGTTCAATGCTGGGACGCGGTTCGCAAGTTCATTAACTCGTTTGCGCGCAAATCTGCATTAGGGGATGACTCGATAAATGAGGTGTCAGCGCTAATAGCGGCCATCGGCCGCATCCAACACCCGAAGCACGGTCGAATCAAAGGAGGCAGGTGCTTGCCTGTTGCCACTTTGGAAGATCTGCTCGAAATCGCCGAACCCTATTCCAATCGCAATCCGTTCCGTAGTTCAGAAGCGCGATGGCGAAACTGGTTCATCGTACTTCTGTTGCTCAGATGTGGTCTGAGGCGTGGCGAAGCCCTTCTCCTTACGGTTGATGCGCTTAAGCATGACCTTGATAGGACCACAGGAGAATGTGTCTATTGGCTAGACGTGACGACAACAGGTGATCAAACGGACCCGAGAGCAAGTCGGCCGAGCATGAAGACCGTTAATTCGCATCGGCAGATTCCGGTATCCACAGATCTCGCACAGCTCTATGAGCGGTACGTAACAGACTTCCGAACAGAAAGCGATGACCACGGATTTCTATTCACCTCTCGCCGAAGTCGCCCATTATCCGCCGAATCGGTCGACAAAATATTCAAAACACTTTCCTCAGCGCTATCGCCTGGCGCAAAGGACCAGTTTCGTGCACGCACGGGCGGAAAGGCAGATGTATCGCCGCACGACCTTCGCCACACATGCGCAACGGCTCAGTACGCCAATTTTATGGCTCAGCAGCCCGATCCTGTTCTGACAATGCAACGCATGCGTGCCTTCTTTGGTTGGTCAAAAGAATCAAAAATGCCCGAAGTCTATGCTCATGCAGCTATTCAGGACGACCTGCTGCAGGCCTGGAACGATACCTTCGATGCACGACTACGAACTTTGCGTGGGATCACATGATGACTGGCGATGTTCATGGTGTCGTTGCCATGCAGCCCTGTGCCGGGCGAGCAAGTGGAATGCTCGCTTGGAAATGGCCTGGTTCGCCAAAATATCTCAAAATCTATGACAAATACTCAGACACAGAAATAACCGTGTCGCGCGATGACGCTTGTTGGGTCGTTTTGGTTGGGGGAGTCCGACACAACATTAACTTTTCGCAGGGCGCCGCCGGCAGACTGCAGCGAAAAATGGTAATGCTGACCCAGCAAAACAAGTCTCCGGCAGCGATATATCGATTTTCGAGACTACTGATCCGTAATTGGCCGCTCTATACAGAGTTGCTCCAGGATGGTCCCATGCGTATCGCAGATCATTGGAGCAGGCGTGTTGTAGACATTGAAACAGCGTACGCCGCAAAGATCATCCTCGAGTTCGTTTGCATTGCATCACTTGGAACATGGCGAGAGGCTCACCTCGCACAAGTCAAGTGTCTGGATACACGGGCGCGAGCAACGATCCTCGCGCAAAACGGGAGAATTCGAAGAAGAGAAGGCGTTCTAGGAGTAGACATTCAAGCGATACTCGTAAAAGTATTGGATGAATGTGCTTCTAACGTTTCCCTATCAGAGAAAGAGGCTGAAGGACTCACAGCACTTGCGCTGCTTTTCCAACACGGCCTAAGGCCAGTCCAGCTCCTATCGCTGCGCTTGGAGCATGTACACTTGTTTAGAGACGCCTCAGGGCACAATACATGCGTGATCACGTTTCATGCGGCAAAACAACGAGGCGGCACCGGTTTTGAGATGATT
>JAJYVK010000362.1:2503-3311 GCA_021792075.1 Actinomycetes bacterium
GACAGGAGTGGATTCCATATCTCGAACAGCGTCTCGCCTTTGCTAAATGCGCGGGCCGTCGACGGCTGTTTTTATCGGTGTCTGTAGACCAGCTATGGCTTCGTGTAAAAGCAGTATGTGCAAAGCATGGTGTGGGTGTGCCTTTCACGGCCAAAACATTACGAAGTACTGCGGCCCAGTCCCTGGCTGATGCTGGTAAGGATCGGGAAAGTATAAGAAAATTTCTGGGACATAAGGGACTAGCTGCAGCCAAACGCTACGTGATGGCGAGCCAACAGATGAGCGACCGCATAAACGTCGCGCTCGGCACATCAAAGCTATACGGAAACATTCTGCTCTTGGCTTCAGGTGAGTTCATCTCTCCCGCGGAGTTGACGCTTGCGAATGAAGATCAGCAGATTGGTGCGATAGTCGGTGAGAGGCTAGTGGCGGGCGTTGGATTATGTCGGACGGGGCAGAAACATTGCTCGTACAATCCGGTGACGTCGTGTTATGGGTGTAGCAAATTTAAGCCATCTCTGGACAGGTCGGTCCATGAGGAGGCGATCGCTGGTATGAGGGAACAGGTGCGTCTATTCATCGACAAGGGAGGCGGGACAGATAGCCCGGCATATATGCAACTGACGCGAGCGCTTGCGGGAGCCCAGCAAGCGATACGGCAAATCGATGACATAGCGACTAAAGCCAATGAGCGGGTCAGGGGTGGCTAAGCTAGTTCCGCGGAAACCCGGTACGTATAGCCGCTTTCTAACCTACATTCCGCGCATCTCGAACGTGATTTCCCGGCAATTTCCCCGGCCCCGTTCAG
>JAJYVK010000363.1 GCA_021792075.1 Actinomycetes bacterium
AAAGAGCTTCGGGCATCGGAGAAGCGCTACTACTGTCCGACGAAACTTTCCGAGGGAGTTTGGTGTCCAGTAGGAGCCTGGCGCAGTTACGGCAGTCATCAACTGACCGGCGAAGAATTGGGCAAATTGCTGCTCGGGCTTGAGGTCGGACCGTGGAACATGAAGAAGAAGGACGGCTCGGGGACTTACTTGGTTATGGCCCAGTACGACTTCGACCAGAACGCGGTCACTCTTACCTATGTCAACGAGCCTGGTGGCAATGAGGCACAGCCCAACACAGTGCCGACGGCAGCCGAAACCAAGGCTGCTCCAACCGGATCTGCGGTAACGGTATCGGCTCCAACTGCATCCACAGCAACTGGATCAGTGGCAACGGAGTCTCAAGCGGTCCCGAAGTGGGTCGAGATCTTGCCCGAAAAGGCAGCGCAGGTGACCAGGCTCTTGGGTCTTGATGACGAGGACAGCGAACTGATTCTGGAAGCGGCAATTGCTGCGGTGACAGGAGCAAGGGGACAGTCGGCCAAAGATATAACTACAAGCGAAGTGGCGAACGCGGTCAGGACTGAACTCAACGAGTTGGCGATAGGTCGGTTGGAACCACAGGCGCATTTTGGTGATGATGGCAGCGAGCGCTACGAGCTCGTTGAAAGTGCAAGCTAGCGCTTAGCCAATAGATTTCGTCGGCTAGGGCATACCCCCGCCCGAAGGGAGAGCTGGTTTGGTGTTCACTGAGTTTTATCACACCCAGGCTCTCCCGCCGACGGTTTTGCTCTTGTGCGCTCAGAATGAGCAAAGCCGACTGTATGTTTAGGGTACACCCTAAAGATTGCTTTGGTGGAGCGGGCAAACGCGTAACATTAGAGTCCTTCTGAGTATTGTGTTACGTTTGTAACAGCAAGTCTAGACTTCATGTAACACGGAGTTGCTTTGAACACACAAAAAGTTGGATACGTAAGAGTCAGCAGTCTCGACCAGAATCCTGATCGTCAACTAGAGAACTTGAAGTTGGACAGGGTCTTTATTGACAAAGCTTCGGGTAGAGACACAGTGCGGCCTCAACTGACTGTCAGCGGTCATTGAGAACTGCACACTGGCGGCCATTAAAACTGCATACGGACGGCCATCACTTCTGCACACTTTACCACAGGTAGCGATTACTGGTTTCTGCGGATAGTACGTGATCGAGAGTGTTGCTGGCGGTGGTTCTGTTGGCTGTCTGAGGAGTTCCTTGAGTGCTCTCCTCTTTAGCTTCAGATTGGCGCTTTGTTGCTATTGGTTGTCAGTCTCTTTTACCTCCCTTTGTCTTGACGGTTGTCGATTTTGATTGGCGAAGCCCATTTACAGCCCGGTTGCCGTAACGCAAACGTTACACAACGGGATTTGCACTCTTTAGGTTTGGTTGAGCTCCTCGTGTGTGACAGCTTCATCGCAGTTGGGACAGATCCCACCGATGCCAACTTTGCGACAGAAGCTATGACAGTCCTCACAGTACTGGACTCCAATTGTTCTGGTTTCACATTGTGGGCACTGGTAAATTGTTGACTCAGTGCGGCTTGGTCCCTTGGGAGGCAATGCCGGTATAGCTTTTGGCAGTTGATGTCGTCTCCGCCAGGCGGCCACCCGGCATTTGTCGCTGCAGTAACGGCGGGATCGCTGGTTAGCCATCAGACCACCACACGAAAGACATCTTGGCCCATCTCTTGGCCCATGCTCTGTTTCTGGGTCCTCTACTGCGTCAGTCGTGGTTCTATTCATAGCGGCACCACCCCCTTGCCAGAAAGAGCCTGGGCGAGTCTTATCGAGTCGCCTTTGGTCTCAATCAGATGGGCATGATGTGCGAGCCGGTCAACAAGTGCAGTTGCTAGTGAGCGGGGGGTGATTATCTCGTCGAACGAGCCAATCGGAAAGTTCGATGTCACGATCACAGATGTCTTTTCATAACAGGCGTTTACCACCCGGTACAGAGCTTCTGAGTCAACTGAGTCAACCGGTAAGATGCCAAGGTCATCTATCACAACCAGATCCAGTCTCATAAGTCTCAACAGAGCTAGGGCCAGGGTATCTGTGGCTTTGGCAACTTTGATATAATCACAGAGAGCTTCCGGGGAATACCAGGCCACTCTCATCCCGGCTTCGATGGCCTGGGTTGCAAGTGCTTCTGCGAAGAAGCTCTTCCCGGTCCCTGGCGGACCAAGCACCAGCAGGTTCTCCTTCCTTGGTATCCATTCCAGATTGGCTAACCCATGTATGGTTTGAGCCGGAATTGACGAGATGGAACTGTCGAACCCCTCGAGAGTCCTATTCGATGGAAGATTTGCTGCTATCCGGCGCTTCTCGAGCGTCTTTTCGTTTCTGCCTTTTATCTCTATTTCAAGAAGTACCCGAATCAGCTCTATCGGATCCCACCTTTGTGCCTTGGCCGTCAGTGCCAGGTCATAAAAGCTGCGCCTGATGTGCGGAATGTGAAGACGCCTGGTCATTGCATCAATCTCATCTACTACCTGGTTGTCTGACATCTACGACACCGCCTTCAGAGCTGACCAGACCATGGTGGATGGGCAGTAGGAGGAATTGCCGGTGGCTTTGTCAATCTCTGTAGCTGAACCCTTGGAATCTTTGGCAACTGCTATCAGATCCTTGACTGTCGAGTAGTTGAAGCTTGAAAGACGAAGCGACTCAGTAATCACCAGGTGTGCCATCTCTCTATCAACAGTTGAGGAGAGAGTCTCAATTGATGACTCGATCCCATCAGCACCCACACCACAGGCGCTGACAAGCCAACTGCTCGCATCAGATGAAATAGCTAAGAACTTGGCTTGGGAGTGGTTTGTCGGAATCGGGCTGCGGACCAGTGGCCCACTTGGATGATCAGCTGCCTTGTGGACTTGGTCTATGACGTAGCTGAATGGGGCCCCACTCTTGTGACGGGCTATCTCTGCCACATAGCCGCCTGGACTGGCTTGGGCCACAATGACCACCTCGTCGCCAACTGATCTGACATAGACGATCTCCCCGCGATAGCTCGGAGGTACCGAATAGCCGCAGTGGTTGAACCTCACGATTGCCATCTTGGACTCCACTTTCCGCATTGCTCCATAAACACTGAGATATGGAACCCGGGGCAGGGAGTGGAACGCCTTCGACTCAAATTCGAGTGCCACTGAAGGAATCTCGCCAGAACCTGAATGGACTCTCGAATTGACGAGTGCGGTGTAGTCGTCGCATGCAGAGATTAGATCGGCCACAGCTGGGTAGTTGGCTCTGAAGTTTGTATCTCTTGGACATAAGTCCTCCTTGGCCACCCTTA
>JAJYVK010000364.1 GCA_021792075.1 Actinomycetes bacterium
TTGTGCAGTTGTGCCACTTCGCTTGGCCAGAGTGCTTTTTTCGGTTGGTCTTACCAGCCACGCGGTCAATCGCCATGTCATGGAGACGGAGACATGCGAGAAGTTCCACGACTTCGTCGTCGTTAACGACGCCGTTTTCGATATCACTCTGGTAGAAGGGAAAGAGCAACTGGTCGAGACGGCCCATCGGTGCGACAGATGAAGGGGTGATGACCAGATATGTAAACCAGAACGATTGCAGTGCTTCATGGAAGCCGCGTGCCGGCTCCGCTGGCACCCTGCTGCAGATATCTGCGATCTTCTCAAGTTCTACCCGCCTGGAGGGATCTGAAACAGTTTCCGCAGTTGAGCGGGCAAGGTCGGCGTAACGATTCGTGAAACGGATGACTGCATTCAGGGTGAGTACGATGGCCCGCAGGTAAACCGATCTTTCAACAGCATCTGGAGAGTCAAACCTGATTTCAGAGAGTTCGTGCTCAGCGTCAGCGATCACCGAAGCTAGCCCGCGGTCGAGCACCAGCGAGTAGTCGATGGCTCCAAGGAGCAACCCTGGGCCAAGGCCCATGCCTCCCTGTGCGTATCCTCCACCACTGCCGTGTTCGCGGCTCTTCCAGGGCGGCAACACTACACCGGACTGCATGAAGGGCCAAAGTCGCGGGTTATCGAAGAGGAGATCGCCCATTCGGCTGACGAAGGTCTTTCCTTCGTAGTATCGGTTGAGTTCAACCAGCCGGACTTCATCTTCAGGGGAGATCGAGTACCCGTCTTCTTTAAGTGACTCGATCTCATCGGGTGTGAAAAGGCCGTAATCACACGCAAGTTCGAACCCTCCGGGACGACTGGCCGCATGGCCCACCAGCAACTCGTCGTCGTCGATCCAGATAGTGATCGCGTCAAGTGCTGCTGCAAGAGCGAGGGCTCGGCGTATCGGTTGTGGCTGTCCCTCCGTAGAACGGAGCGAGTCGGTCATAAGCTGTAGCTTCTCAGTGCAAAGCGGACGTGCCGAGAGTCGGAGGTTGGACTTTATCCGTTCAATTCGCTTCGTTGCCACGGCATTCATAGCTAGCCCCTCTCGCTTTGCCATGCCCTCCATTAGCCGGGAGGCTTAAAAGCTTTCATCGTGCAATCACAAAGGTTAGGCACAATATTAACGCTTGTCAAGATTGTGGCCAACAATGAGATCTCGAATCAGACACCCAGTAGAAGTCCATATGGAGCGGCGCTAGCCGTAGCAGACACTTGGCTGGACTCAGACTTCAATCATGTCAAATAGTGATGCCGCAATGGTTTCCGCCTCTGGTTCGAATTTCTGAGCCAAAGATTGAAATATATATTCCGCCCGAAAAGCCGGCCAATTTGTCGGAAGATAGTCGGCCGGGAGGCGTGGGTTCTGACGCACCAACTGGAGCCAATCTGTATGCAGGATGAGCTGCCTCGCCAGATCGTCGGGCCATTCGAACCAAGGGTTGGATGAGTCCCATCCCTCGAGGAACCTGTCGTAGCTGTTTGCAATGGAGGACAGATCGAAGGCACGGACTACTAATTCCGAAGACTCAGTTGGCGTGGCTGGCTTGGCCGTCATTACGCTCACGTACTCTGCTAAGCCAACTTCGTCGATCATGTCTGAGACCTCAACCTGCCCGGGGGCGACCCAGAGACCAGGCTGAAGTAGACCGAACCCTCTCCATATGAGTCGCGAACGGAGGTCATGCCGCTCCTGACGGCACTCGTTGGGAAGAGAAAAGGCTACAACGGTCCACTTACCATCCCAGTTACGGTTCACCGCTCCTGATTCCCAGACGCGCGCATACCCGTCGTTGAGTATCTTCTCGCCGCGGTCTGTTACAGAAAAGTACATCTTGCGCCCATGTCGATGACGGTTGAGCAGGTCGCGCTTGACCATCCTCGTGAGAGTGCTCCTGACAGCATCTACTGAAATGTTCATCCGTGCGAAGACATCGATCACACTGCCGGAGTAGATCGCAGACGACTGTCCGCGAAAGTAAATTCCCAGAAAACTGAACATGACAGACTGCGGTCTTCGAAGCGCAATGGATTCAGAGTTCGAGCCCGCTGAAGTCAATTCGACGTTTCCCATGACATTAATTTACATTTGAATGCTTCTTTCCCTGCAACTATGCAAGTGAAGCCGAATGAAATGAATGTCAGCTGCTCAGCACATGTTGAGATCAGTACGCCAAATAACTTCGGCAGTATATTGACGTTAGTACAATTAGCGCCTAATGTTTTTAGCATTCTATTTTCTAAGGGGAGCAAAATGGATTTAACCGGCAAGGTGGCCGTGGTGACCGGAAGCGGACGCGGGCTGGGTCGTGCTTATGTAAGAGCCCTAGCCCAGGCAGGGGCAGCTGTTGTCGTAAATGACGTCGATTCGGCTGCAGCTGAAGAGGCGGTGAAGGAGATCATTTCAAGCGGAGGATTAGCCACTTCAGTGGTGTCGGCGGTGGGGGATACAGCGACAGCCCAGGCTCTCGTGGCCGAAGCGGTCAAGGCGTTTGGACGGCTCGACGTCATGATAACTAACGCAGGAATTCTCAGGGACAAGGTACTTTGGAAGATGTCGGATGAAGATTTCGACGACGTGATTAGAGTCCACCTTCGTGGAACATTCACTTGTGCCCGTGCCGCAGCAATCCAAATGCGCGAACAGGGAGTTGGCGGCAGTCTAATTCTGATCTCATCTCCTGCCGGCCAGAGAGGTAATTTCGGCCAAACCAACTATGCGGCCGCCAAGGCTGGAATAGTCGCATTCGCGCGGACCTGGGCTCTGGAGCTGGGAAAGTCGAATATCATGGTCAACGCTGTGGTACCAGTTGCCGCTACAGAGATGACTAAGACTATCCCGGCGTTTGCTCCTCTTATCGAGGACTCAGAGCAAAATGGAACTCCTCTACCTGAATGGGTGCGCAAAGGGGAAGGCATGGGAAGCGTTGAGGACGTTACCGGTTTGATCGTGTTTCTGGCCTCAGATGCATCTGCAGGTATCACCGGACAGGCGATTGGCATAGGGGGCGACAAGCTGTCCGTCTGGTCGCACCCTAGTGAAGTTGCTTTGGAATACTCCGACGGAGGCTGGAGTGCCGACGACATTGCCGCGGCATGGGGCGAAGGCGTAGGAAAGGCAATGCAGACCTACGGCATTCCGATGCCAGCTAACCCAGGAAGCCGAACACCGTGATTCTGATAACCGGAGTCGTTGGCTCCATTGAACTGCACCTTAATGTGGAGATCTCAGACGTCGGGCGAGCTTCAGTTGATTGGTCGCCGATGGAGGCTTCG
>JAJYVK010000365.1 GCA_021792075.1 Actinomycetes bacterium
ACGCAATTTGAGCTTTGGCGCCATACAACGCATCCGCGCTATCCTCGCCAGGGCCTACCTGCCTCTAGGTGTAATTGATCGAGGCAGATGGCGAAGACGCCCTTGTGCTTTTGCTTATCTAGAGCCGCCCGCGGCAGGAGCATTGGTCATATCCAGAGGTGCTATTTGCAAGTGCGCTATGGCTCTTCCGTCTCACGCCACTTCGAACTCGGGTGGGGCTCCGATTCCTATTGTGCGAACCATATCGGCGGGCAAAAGATCCCTCACTGAAACCTCGCAACCGCCCGTCCGTGATATCTTTTCCCGTCCTCGACAGCGGGGCTTGCCGCACACCGGGTCAATCCGTCGTTTTTGTGAACGCCACCACACAGTTTTGTCCTCCGAATCCGAATGCATTTGCCACTGCGGCCTGAACCGGCATCTTTCTGGCTTCAGTTGGGACATAGTCCAGGTCGCACTCGGGGTCTGAATTCTCGAGATTTATAGTTGGAGGCACGATTTCGTCTCGTATGGAGAGAGCGCAGACCATAGCAGACAACGCGCCCGCCGCGCCAATGATGTGGCCGACCATGGACTTCGGGCTTGACACCGGGATACCCTCAGCTTCAGGCCCGAACACACGCCGGATGGCGGCCGATTCCAGGCGGTCATTTGCTTTCGTAGATGTGCCATGCGCGCAGATGTAACTGACTTCTTGAGGGGCGAGTTCTGACCGGCGCAAAGCCATGGCAATGGCTGCTGCGGCCATCTCTCCGTCAGGATTGGGAGCGCTGACATGAAACGCGTCAGCCGTCAAGGCGCCACCGGCAACTGCCGCGATGGGCAATTTTCCTCGACTGCGGGCATGGTCAAGAGATTCGAGCACCGTGATTACTGCACCTTCTCCAAAGACGAATCCGTCACGCTCGGAATCAAAGGGTCGGCTGGCCGCGCTCGGGTCGTCGTTGCGTCTTGACAACACGCCCATTGCGCTCAGGCCGGCGAATATCACCGGCGTTATTGCCGCGTCAGTACCTCCACATATAATCACGTCGGCCTCATCGGAAAGGATCAGACGCCTTGCCTCGAGAATTGCATACAAGCCGCTGGCACAGGCTAGCGCGCTTGCGGTTACCGGCCCGTGAACGCCTAGATCGATCGACACTTCGCAGGCTGGCATATTCGTGAGGGACGAAGAAACGAAGTGCGGGTGTATTCCACCTCGCGAGGGATCGACGAGCCGACGAGTGGACTCCTCGATGGTGTCGAATCCAGCTACCGCGCTATTTATGACGACACCGATCCTTGACTTGTCTTCGACTTCCAGATTCAACCCGGAATCCGCGACGGCCTCTCGTGCGGCGGCCACCGCAAGATGGGTGAATCTTGCTGATCGCCGTAGTCTTTTGCTATTCATGACTAGGGATGGATCGAAGCCTCGGACTTCACCTGCTATCTGAGTAGGCAATCCATCGGGATCAAAGGCAGTTATTCGTGAGATTCCGGATTTGCCTGCCAGCAAGTTACTCCAGGTTGTCTCAGCATCGTTCCCGACAGGGGTGAGTGCACCGATTCCTGTAACCACTACTTGGTTGGAACGGGCGTTCATCGTACCTACCACCCTTTCTATGATGAAATGCTAGTGTTCAACATTCGACTAACTTGAGCACTTCTGCGAGTCGTTCATACTGGTCGAGGGTATCGCTTGCAGGCATGAGTATCAGTTCGCTCACCCCGGCATCGCGGTATTCGCCGATCATCCCTGCTACTTTGGCAGCCGGTCCGTACATGGTCCATTGCTCGATAGCGTCGAAGGACAACTTGAACTGACTTGATGAGAATGCGGAGGCAACTTCATGCGCCAATCTCTCATCGTCATCCACGTAGGTCACCGCTAACAGGCCAATGGACGGCACTGAGTCTCTTCCGTGTTTCAAACAAAGATCAGCAAGTTCTTGGGCGGATGAGCGAATGGTCTCTGCGTCCAGCCACATGGGAAGCCATTGATCGCCGAACCGGACCGTTCTAAGAAGCGACGGTTGGCGTCGGCCGCCGACCGAAATCGGGGGGATCCGAGACAACGATGGCTTGAGGCCTTTTGGAACGGTCGCGGTAAAATTCTGTGAATGATGTTCTACGGGTTCACCTCGCAATAGTTGCGGAAGAACTAGGAGCATCTCGTCAGTGATATGTTTCCGCGCCGATCTTGGGACTCCCGCTGCGATGAACTCTTCAACGTACTCTCCCGCCAACCCGACGCCTAACCTCAACCTGCCCGGAGCCATTGCATCTAGGGTCGCCAGCTGTTTCGCGGTCCACGCAAGTGGGCGCAGTGCCAGCTGGAGAACGCTTACCCCTAAATCGACCGTGTCTGTTACGGCGGCAGCAGCAGCAAGACACGTGAGAGAATCGAGAACGGGCGCAGGCGACAAAAGATGGTCAGCTGCCCACACTGCGTCAAACCCAAGCTCCTCAGCCCATCGTGCAGCAGTCACAATTGGAGGTGGCTTCTGCCAATTATGGCTGAAAGTAGGTAGTAAGACGCCCCATCGGAGCCTCCTGCGAAAGCCTGGGGACGTTATGGTGCCAGCGAAAGTGTCTGTCTCAAATGTGGACACCGCCTTGACCTCCTTGCGCAACCGACAACGAGCATTGAGTTTCTGGCTGTCTTTCAATCTTTCCACAAACTGTAATCATGCGCCCTGTTCGTGCCCAAATTGCGTTGGCGAGGTGCACCATTGCAGGGCGCGCTGGAGTAGTCGGAATCTGCTCATGGCGTCAGCATGATGTCTCGGATACCCATCTGCGGACCCTAAATCATCGAATCTCTGGCAATGCCACTCCTTATTTATTTGAATGATCTGCTCTATTCTGCGGGCGGGAAAATGGCAATTTCCAGCATGATCGTAATCCCGGAGGTGAAAGCGCTCCCGTGATACAACGGCGAATGAGGTGAAACACAACTGCGCAAGGGCGACCGCGTCTGGGAAGGAAGTATGGAGCGAATCTGTGAGGAAATGGACAGAAACCAGATACAAGGGGACTCGAGCACTTTGGAGTTTACGTTACGGTGCTAAGGGGTTGAAGTATAATCACACTCAGCGATCAGGAGGAGCACCGTGCCTGAATATGATCCGAGCATCTATCGAAAATTCTTTGAGGAAAGCTTCAGCTACATCGGCGGTTTCTGGCGAAATACCCACCGTTTCAGCGATCGTCCTGCCCTGATAGATCCGGTCGATGGTTCTATCTGTAGCTATGCGCAGCTCGGCGAACAAGTCAATCGACTCGCGGCTGGGATTGCGTCACTCGG
>JAJYVK010000366.1 GCA_021792075.1 Actinomycetes bacterium
GGCGCTGATCGAGGCGCTCTTGCTGGTGCGGACCGGACTGGCAGCGTTCACGGCGATCGCGTAAACCGCGGGCGCACTTCCGGCCACGAGCCAACCAGTAGGCACGCCCGCGCGGGCGAAACCCGGGAGCGCGCAGGTGAGGAGAGCGGCAACCGAGAGCGTTCATAAAACTCGGTCCGCCGCATGAATCGGGCGACAACTAGGTTGACACGCACCGGGACTGGCAAAGCTTATGGTAGAAGTGGCGGTGGAACGGGAGCCTGTCGCACAGAAGCGGTTGTAACTGATCCGCCCCATGTACCCGGGAAAGCTCCGCGATACCCGGGAGATACGACCATGATGTCGTTCGAATTCTGCAAGAAACTTCTTCGGAAGAGGATCATCATTTAACAAAACATGACCGACGGAAGCGGTCAACCGGGTAACCGTCAGATAGAGTCGAGGCTAGTCTCGGGTAGCATGTTTGCCGCGCTACTATTCTCCACGGCCCCGGCTTGGAAATAGCCAAGAAACACATCAACGCTTCGATGGCCAGTTAGCGCCATTGCTTCTCCCAGCGGCACGCCTCTCCGCCCGGCCTCGGTGACAAATCCAGATCTCAGGGAGTGGGCTCCGAAGTTTCCGATAAGACCAGCGAGTCTGGCTCTATTCTTTACTATTTTGCAAACGGAGTGGTCCGATATTGCATCGGTGGCTTTCCCACCACGGACTTGGCGAAAAATTGGTCCGTCACGAATGCCAGAAGCCTCAAGCCATGCAGTCAGGGCGTCGGCAGCACGGCCAACAATCGGCTTGTTTGAGCATGATCTCGCAGAGCTTCCCATTTGGTCCGTCTTCGAGTGAAATAAATTGTACAAGTAAGTGCGTGAATCGATTTGCGAAAGATTCCGCATCATCGCCGCAGATGCCTCTGACCGGCGCCGACCGCCGGACGCCCAGATGAATAGAAGTAGTGCCCGGTCGCGCAGACCCTTTAAGCCGTCAGTACATGTAGCCAGCATCAGTTCAAGTGATTCTGCGGTGATCGCAGTCTTCTGATCCGGAGTCTTTCCGCGTCGAGCGTACGTTCTTTGAAAGCTTTGGAGAAGCTGCCTTACGGAGATGTCTTTTACTGGTGACTGAAGCTTATTAGAAAAATGTGCGTTCGATAGAACAGCCAAGCGGTGGCGTACGGTGCTGATCGCTAGAGGACCAGTCTTTCTTTTACATCCATCAGAAACGAGAAATTCGTCAATCTCAGGTGGCAAGCCGTGACTGATCCTTCCTGTCAAGGAGGTCCTTTCCAAATGATCAAGTATGAACTGCTGCACAACTGGTATTGAGACGGGTAACGAGAATGGCTTTCCGTAGCGTAGTTGAAACCAAGACTTCCAGTAATTGAGGGCATCGTCATATGAGCGGCGCGTATTCCTTGATGCTCCTTCATTGAGAACCTCTAGAACTGCTTGTTCTGTCTCTGGTGACGTCTTGTGGGGATCTAACGGAGGAAATGGGAGTTTATATTTCCCGTAGAGCGATCCATTATTACGAGCCCCGTTTTTCCGGCGATACGTAGTTTTTTTATATGTTTTATTCATATTCTATTACATACAAAAGTCTTGGTTACGATAACCTTCTCTTATCGGAACCAAATGAAAGCTTCTGGAATGAATCGTGAGAGAGTTCAGTTTTAGAAGTAAAAGAGTTTCTGCACAAGGGGAGGTCGTCCAGCACTTTCTTGATCATTGCTTGAGCAAATCAATAGAATACGTTCTCTCTATTGACGCGGCATTTCGGTCCTCATACTGCTGAATTGTTTTTAAATTCCACGCCGGACGATGTGTCTGGAAGTCTGGCGGAGGAATTTTATTATTGCGCCGCCATCGCCACAAAGTTACTGGACTAACGTTCCATCGAAGGCATAGGTCATTAGACCAAAGAACGGTTTGGCGTGAGTTAAGTTTATTGGTTGGCACAAATTTGCTCCATAAAATGAGGTGGGGGTAACACTCAATATGTATAGATAAAGCGAGTAGGGGAAAGATCTTCAGGTGGCTTTGAGCTTACTATCGGTGTCGTGCCATAAGTTTCATTAATCACAGAATGAAAGTAGGAACCATGCGAGGAATTTGGGAGTTTTGAATAATGACCTAGAGGTGCATGGGGCTAAACAGTGCCCGGCACAGCGAAATGCTGTCCGGCTTCTTCCTTTTCTTCTAGGTAAGTAACGAGAGAAATTCGGAAAGTTTTTGAAAGAAGTTTTGAGAACTGGTGCTCAATATTGAGCGCGTCCCGATACAAGCCAAGGGTGAGGTGGAGAGCGCTGATCGGAGGAGGGAGTCGGTATGGCAGGGCTTCTGTGCCCTGCAGATGATCAGTCCGCTATTGTTGTTGGCACTTCAGGGAGCGGCAGAAATGAGTTTGACTCGATAATATTAAGCGCTATTCGGAGTGGGTTCTTTTAGTTGTGGCGCTGCTTTCTATCGCGTCCAATAGATTATGAATAGTACTCCAGCGCCATCGCGTGCGCGTTCCTAGCCGCAACGGCTCTGGAATCTGCCTGGATGCTAGGAGCGCATAAAACGAAGACTTTGGAAGGCTTAGTAATTGGCAAAGCTGACGCGCAGTGAGCAGCTGATCATCGTTGTAAACACGCGGGGTATGTGATTCATTGTGCATGTCATTTGTCCAGAGGAACGCGATTTGATGGATATATGTGCTCTCTGAATTGTAGATAGAAAAGGTGCAATATAAAAAAATATGGGAAAGGTTAGCCAAAATGCTGTGCGGCGTAGGAAGCGTCAATTTCAGGCGGGTCGCGAGGACACTTGAGCAAAGTTTTGCCGCGCTCCACGCACCGCATGCGGCGGACTTTGGGGGTAGTTTTAGGGGTATTTTATTGAACTGAAATCAAAAATCCTGCGGGATAGTTAGGTGTTTGAATCCGTCACGCCCCACCATCTACCCTTACACCGCCAACGCTTTCAGGACGTGCGTAGGGTCCCGGTGGATTGCTGTCAGGAGCGCCTTGGCCGGTCCGGTGGGTTCGCGCCGGCCTTGCTCCCAGTTGCGCAACGTCCCCACGTCCACATGGAGCAGGGCAGCGAACTTTGGCTGGCTCAAGCCGAGCTTGGAGTGCAGCTCCTTGATGGCGAGAGGTTCGACGTGGAATTCCCGGGAGGGCGCTCGCCCGCCCCGGGCGATCTCATTCATCTGCGTCATGCTCTCGACAAGCTCGGAAAGCAGCTTCTTGTTCACGGGCTACCTCTTACCAACCAGCGCTGAGCTTGCG
>JAJYVK010000002.1 GCA_021792075.1 Actinomycetes bacterium
CAGAAGGGGAACGGTCGGCAGAATGGTGGCCAAGGCTGTTCCTCTAAGGTCTGACTCGTCGATTGAAAGGCCTAGCATCAGCGCGAGTACTCCGCCGACCAGCATGGCGACGATGACGACTTCATGATGGAGGGTACTTGCGCTTGCCACGTCTTTTGCACTCCGATATCCAGAGGTTCCAAGTGCTCCGGTGATATTTACGAACTGCCACTCGACTAAGAAGCAAATACCCATGGAGACAGTCGTCGCTACGGCGGAGACCAAGCGTGTCAGTGCTGGATCCGAGGCGAGAAGCTGATCTAGCCAGACAGGTCGTTTCATGCGCTTCGGCGAGTTTTCTCATCAGGTATGCGCAGACCTCGCTCCACTTGGCGAGAAGGGGTTGAGACAGTCGATGACACAGCTTCGGCGAAATGCCAGGTTGCCATGTCGTAATCCTATCCAACTCAGGTGGAAAAGACATGGAACATCGTGCTAATTCTGGGCAGATGGGTCCTTCACTACGATTTGGCATAACATGGGTTGTGTCTATGGGATGGGATATCGATGAATATATTTGGTCGGCTATACGTCTTGGTGAGGCCACCAAAGAGGTCTACTCGGCTGATCTGGAGGCGTTCTCCGCCTTTTGTAGGAAACGGGACATCGAAGGTCCGAGCGGAATAGACAGGAAGATTTTGCAGAGTTACGTTTCTGACCTCGTTCTCAGTGGCAACTCCCGTCGTACTGTGGCAAGGAAGCTCTCGGCAATCAGGGGCTATCTCAAGTTCTTGCACAGGCGAGGAGAGATATCGAAGGACCCGTCGCTCGGCCTTTCGATAGGTCGAATCGAGAAGAAGCTTCCCAAGGTTCTCTCCCGCTCCGATGCGAATTCCCTGATGACTGCCCCTTCTAAGCCGGGCACTTTGGAATACATCGTCTTGCGTGATAACGCCATCTGCGAGCTGCTCTATGGCAGTGGGCTCAGAGTCTCGGAGGTGGCAAAGCTCGATGTAGATGATGTCGATCTCGATGCAGCGTCTGCGACCGTTATGGGAAAAGGCCAAAAGCAGCGCATTGTTCCCATGAACAAGCCATGTGTGGAGGCTCTGAGAGTCTACATGGGGTCGGGTAGGGGCTTGATGATAGAGGCCTTGGGAACGAAGTTGAGCGGCTCGAGTGCTGCACTTTTCTACAACCGTGTTGGATTGCGAATTGGCACCAGAGACATAAGGCGAATCCTGGATTCTCGGAGCATGACTCCTGTGAATCCACATGCTCTCCGGCATTCGTTTGCGACTCATCTGCTTGATGGCGGTGCAGATCTCAGGGTCATCCAGGAACTGCTCGGTCATTCACGAGTTACCTCCACCCAGGTGTATGCCAAGGTGAGCAAAGATCGATTGCTCGAGGTGCACGAGAAGACCCACCCAAGAGGAAGGTAGTGGAGCGGCTTGGGGCGGAACCAGATCAAGAATTGTTCACAGCCAGCCGGTGATGACTCAGCGGCCTTTTATTCGCTACTCTGGAATTGATAAGCTGCCCGAATGGGTTTCGGAGTTGTCTCAAAATCGGGCATGCCCACCAGATTGCTTTGGCTATACGGCCTGACAACGGCCCATAGAGTTCCGATCGATCGCGAACTCAGATGTGGAGACTTTGCTATTGGTCGGATTCCGGCTCGAACCTTTACGAGCCGTGAATCCGATACTTCGCTGGATGTGTTTGGCCTTCAAGATGTGAGGGTGGAATAGGCATACGATTTTGTCGTTAGGCTCTAGTTGGCGGGTCCCTTTGTGGTTTTTAGACCGTTGAGAGATCACGGCGAAAGGACGAGGTCAAGCTGAGAGTGATGCTGTGCCTAAAGTGGTGCAGCGAAGGAATGAGCAGTCGCACAGCAAGGTGGCGCTGCGGATTCAGGATGGGTCGGCAAGCATCAGGCGACGGCCACGATTAATTGCTTTGAATAATTTACTAAGCTCGAAAGCGTCTTGCGAAACTGCTAGGCTATCTCCTGCTAATTTTCACGAATTAAATTCATACCTTCGGATCCCCTCGGTCGTCGCGTGACGTCTAGCCGAAGGTTTTGACTAACCGATGGGAGGAAATTTAATGGCTACTGAACCGGTAGTTACCATGAGCCAGCTTTTAGAGGCTGGCGTGCACTTTGGTCACCAGACTCGCAGATGGAACCCGAAAATGCGGCGGTTCATCTATGGCGAGCGTAATGGGATCTACGTGATCGACCTGAAGCAAACGCTGAACAGTATCGAAGTGGCTTACACCTTCGTACGTGATCTTGCGGCCAAGGGTGGAACTGTGATGTTTGTGGGAACCAAGAAGCAGACTCAGGACCCCGTTGCGAAGTACGCCCGGATGATCGGCATGCCCTATGTTAACGAGCGTTGGCTGGGCGGCATGCTCACCAACTTCTCCACCATTGCCGGCCGAGTGAAGAAAATGCAGGAATATGAGCGTATGAAGGTTGCTGGTGATTTCGACAATATGCCCAAAAAGGAGGCCCTGATCCTTTCCAGAGAGTTGGAAAAGCTCCAGAGGAACCTTGGCGGACTTCGAGAGATGACAAGGCTTCCGGACGCGATCTTCATAATCGACACAAAGAAGGAGCACATCGCCGTTACAGAGGCCAACAAGCTTGGGATTCCGATCGTTGCCGTGGTTGACACCAACTGTGACCCCGATGTCATCGACTATGTCATTCCTGGCAATGACGACGCGATACGTGCAGGCGATCTGATGTGCCGGATCATATACGATGCCGTTCAAGAGGGCAGACAGATTCAGAGACTGCGGAACCCCCAGGCGGCAATGTCGGCTGAGTTCGAGGCCCGCAGGGCTGCTCAGCAGGCGGAGGCGCGTCGCCAGGCAATGGAGGAGGCGAAGGAGCGGGAGGCTCGTCTTGCAAGTCTGCAGTCAGAGGCGCGCAAAGCGACGGGGAGCGTGGAAGAGGATTAGCCCGTCGCCGCTCACACGGCATAGTGGTCGGAATTTTAGGAATTCTGAATAGAGATTGAAAAGTCCGTTCGGGATTGCGACGGACTGAAGCGTTGTGATTGAAAGGGAAGATTTAGATGGCAATTACCGCAGCCGACGTGCAGGCGTTACGCCGCGCGACTGGCGCAGGAATGATGGATGCCAAAAAGGCTCTTGAGGAGACGGGCGGAGATCAGGAAGCTGCAGCCAAACTCCTGCGAGAGCGTGGATTAGCCGGTGCGGCCAAGAGAGAGGAACGCGAAAACACCCAAGGGGCTGTTGCCCTGTTCCTTGCTCCTGATCATAGAACCGGCGCGATTGTGGAATTGAGGTGCGAGACTGATTTTGTTGCCAAAAGCAAGGAGTTCGTCGGCCTGGCCAACAAAATAGCCGCGGTGGTTGCGGCATCCTCCGATTCTCCAGAGTCCGTTGCCTCAGGCTTCAACGATGAGGTCGAGGCTTTGAAGGTGACTTTGAAGGAGAACATCGCGCTTGGAAGAGTCGTGCATTTTGCAGCCCAGCCCCCTCATGTCGTTGACGGCTACCTTCACGTACAGTCTGAGCGTGGAGTTCAGGCGGTTCTGGTGGAACTCGACGGCGGATCAGTTGAACTGGCTCATGATATTGCTGTACACATCGGATTCGCCAAGCCGCAGTACATATCCCGTGATGAGGTTCCGGCTGACGTTGTCGAAGCGGAGAGGACGACCCTTGAGGCCATCTCTCGAAACGAAGGAAAGCCCGAAGCCGCCCTGCCCAAGATTATCGAAGGCAGACTCAACGGCTTCTATCGGCAGATCTGCCTCGTCGATCAGGATTATGCAAAGGATGAGAAGAAGAGTGTTTTGCAGGTCCTCGGCCAGCACAAGGTAGTGCGATTCAGCCAAGTGATCGTCGGGGCCTGAATTGTCCTCCTACGCCGAGGTGCTTGAGAGGGCTAGCAATTCGCGATCCCGATGGCATCGCATCGTGCTGAAGCTTTCAGGTGAGGCCCTTGCCAGTTCAGCATCGGACGAGGTTGTAGACGCCAATGTTCTGGACCAGTTGGCTACTGAGATTGTGGCGGCAAAGGCGATTCTGGGTGTAGAGATTACGATCGTGGTAGGCGGTGGCAATATCTGGAGGGGCACCACTGGAGTGGGGGCGACTCTTGAGAGGGCCACCTCCGATCACATGGGAATGCTGGCGACGGTCATAAATGCGCTTGCGCTCCAGAGTGCAATTGAGCGCAAGGGGCAGGCCGTTCGGGTGCAGAGTGCGATTCAGATGGCTGAATTGGCGGAGCCCTATATAAGGCGCCGGGCGATAAGGCACCTCGAAAAGGGGAGAATTGTGATCTTTGCCGCCGGAACTGGTAGCCCCTATTTCACCACCGACACTGCCGCGGCTTTGAGGGGTGCCGAGATCGGAGCCGACGCAATACTCAAAGGCACCCATTCAGGCATTGACGGGATCTATTCCGCAGATCCGAGGCTTGACAGCTCGGCGGTGAGATATCATGACGTGTCATTCATGGATGTAGTGGCCAAAGAGCTAAAAGTGATGGACCTCACAGCAATCACGTTCTGTAAGGATAATAATTTGCCGATATTGGTCTTCGACATCATGACTCCTGGAAATATATTGCGAGCCCTTATGGGCGAGCAGCTAGGTACATTGGTGGGCTAATGGAAAACTCAATTATTTTTGAAAATGTAGCATCAACTAGGGAGAAGATGGTCAAGGCGATAGCCCACGCTCAGCAGGACTTTGCCAACGTTCGCACCGGCAGGGCGTCTCCTGCGTTGGTCGAGCGCCTTCAGGTGGAGTACTACGGCGCCGCTGTCCCTCTCCAACAGATAGCTGGTATATCAGTTCCTGAAGCCCGTGTCCTCATGATAACTCCATACGATCGAGGTGCACTGTCGGCCATCGAAAGAGCGATACAGGCTTCTGATCTTGGGATCAACCCATCCAATGATGGGGTAATAATTAGGCTCGTGTTTCCAACGCTGAACGAAGAGCGGCGCAAAGAACTTGTGAAGGTCGTTAGAGCGAAAGCTGAGGAAGCAAGGGTTGCGGTTCGAAACCTGAGGAGGGCTTCTAGGCACGAACTCGAGTTAGCTCAAAAGGATGGCCTGATCACAACGGACGATTTGGAAAGAGCTGAAAAAGAACTTGACAAGGTGACTTCTGAATTTGTAGGGGAACTTGACAAGATGCTTGCCACAAAAGAAAAAGAGCTGCTCGAGGTCTAGCATAAGGCTCGTTGCACTCTAGATCGTGGGGTTGGAGGAAGCATGTCGGAACATGTCGGACCGGTTGAATCGGACGGGGATGAGTCCAGCATTTACGGGGACTACCGATTTGAGTCGAAATCGGCTGAAACTGTAGGGAGCGACGGCTTTCAGCTACCTCCATGGACAGATCCTCCCACTGGAGAGATTCCGAGGGTTCTGACCGACCTCGATGGGGATGAGTCGCCGAAAAGGTCAGGTATGTCGTCCATCAAGTTTCCTTCATTATTCAGTTCCGGCGTTGACGAAGAGATCAGAACGGGGTTCGGAGACCAAACCAGCCTCTTCGATGGAGAGCGGGGGCTCCGTTCTCCTGCAAGGCGTCACGTGAAACGGGATAGCTTGCTTCACAAGAGGCCTCCCCAGTTGGATTCGGAGAATGAAGCGCTGAAGATCTCATCCAGAGCGGATTCGTCCCGCCAGCCGAGATTCGGGTACTCACGGTCTGCCAGCGAGGCACCTGAGGATGTTTTCAGAGCTCCGGAAGAAATTGTGCTCCCGACGAAGCGGTTCAATGTGTCAATTCCCAAACTTCCGACGCGGACAAAGCGAGAGGTGGTTTCCAAATCGAATATTGACCCAGCCCTCGAGGGGGAGGCGCAGGCTCCTAGTGAGGCAAATACACTTGGCGCCAAGGAGATAAGCGAGCGGGACGAGTTCTTGCCGAGTTCGTACACATCACGCACAGAGCGCATTTCTCGAGCGAAGGCGGATGCCTCATTGAACCGATCAAATGCCAAAAGACCGCTTTACGTACGTGTCGCTACAGGTCTTGGGCTAGGCGCGGTGGTTTTATTAGCATTCCATTTTGGTGCTCCTACCGCGTTGGCTGTGGTAGTTGTAGCAATTGTGCTGGCGGTGATCGAATTTTATGACACGCTTCGGCGGGCCGGATTCAGGCCAGCGGCCTTGCTTGGTATCGCTGGGACTGTATCATTGCTGATAACGACGTACCAGAAAGGCGCTAATGGCATTGCGCTGGTATTCGCCTCCATGGTGGTTGCCTCGATGCTTTGGTACCTTGTCGGAGTGATACGCGGCCAGCCGACTCTGAATATTGCGGCTACCTTTCTCGGCTTTCTTTGGATCGGTGGGCTGGGATCGTTTGCTGCAGCAATGTTGAGGCCACAGGATTTTCCGCACTCTCATGGAGTCGCCTACTTGATGGGCGCCATCATTGCCACAGTCGCCAATGACACCGTCGCATATTTCTTCGGGTCCTGGCTAGGAAGGCACAAGCTTGCTCCGGAGATCAGTCCTACAAAGTCATGGGAGGGGCTGATAGCGGGTGCAGTTGCATCGGTTGTCGTCAGCGCCCTGGTTGTAGCAAGGATTGCGCCTTGGACGGTCACAACAGCTGTGATCCTGGGAATCATTGTTGCGATAATCGCACCCCTTGGCGATCTTTCTGAATCCATGATTAAAAGGGATCTTCACATAAAGGACATGGGAAAACTATTACCTGGGCACGGTGGTATGCTTGACAGGATCGATGGTTTGCTGTTCGTGCTGCCGACTGTCTACTATCTGCTGAAGATCCTTCATCTCAGCTGAATCTGAATATCTTTCGTTTGGAGTCAAAATTGGTTCAGGTAAGCATCGCAGGCTCTACGGGTTCCGTCGGAACGCAAGCACTGGATGTGATATCTCTCAATCGGAGCCTGTTCGATTTGACCGCAATATTTGCGAATTCGAGCGTCGATCTTCTTGCGAAGCAGGCTAATTTATTCAGGCCGAAGCTTGTGGGCATCGGTGTGGACAAATTAGCTAGAGAGCTGATCAAACAGCTGGACTACTCTCCGGAGGTTGTTGCGGGGGACGAGGCTCTTGTCGCTGTTGCGGAGTCGGGAGACGTGGTGCTCAATGCCGTTGTGGGCTTCGCAGGCCTTCCTGTGACGATCTCCGCCCTTGAATCCGGCAAGCGGCTTGCCCTGGCCAACAAGGAGTCTCTTGTTTCTGCTGGCGATCTAGTGGCCAAGGTTCGTTTCTCGAGCAGCGGCGAGATCATTCCAGTTGATTCGGAGCACTCGGCAATACACCAGGCGATGCGTTCTAGCTTCTTTACTGACGTCGAGGTCTCGAAGATTATTTTGACCGCCTCGGGGGGCCCTTTCAGAGGTAAAAACAGAGAGTCTCTCGCTGAGGTGACTTTGGAGGAGGCACTTGCTCACCCAACTTGGTCTATGGGTCCCAAGATAACGGTTGATTCCTCCACACTTATGAACAAAGGGCTCGAGGTGATCGAGGCTCACGAACTCTTTGGGATCGGCTATGACAAGATCGAAGTGGTGGTACATCCTCAGTCCATGGTTCACTCCATCGTGGAGTTCACGGACGGTTCTGCTATAGCGCAAATTTCCGGCCCGGACATGAGACTTCCAATCGCGTACGCACTGGGATACCCGTCGCGTCTCAAGCAGGCTTTTGGGGCACTAGATTGGAAACAGTCTAGATTATTGGAGTTTGAAGCCCCTGACACGGAAAACTTTCCTGCCCTGCCCTTTGCATTTGAGGTTGGACTTAGAGGAGGCGGGGCGCCGACTTGGCTCAATGCTGCCAATGAAGTCGCAGTTGCTGCGTTTCTTGCTAGCAGGATTCGCTGGATAGATATCTACGCGATGGTCCGTGCGAGCTTTGAAAGATATCAAGATACCGAGCTTGACTCAATTGATGATGTGCTCAACATCGACAGCGAAGCCCGCAGAGCAACTCGGTCAATTATTGAGAAACTATGACAGATTCTGAAAACAACCGTCAGCAAGAGCTTTTGAATGACGACGGCCCTAAGAGTTCGAATTCCGAAAAAACGGAGCAGATCCACTCGCTAATCAGATTGATGATCGTGCTGGCGGCAATTGTGGTGCTCGGATATCTGACGCACTCTTTGATAACCATCGCCGTTATTGCTGCGCTGATAGCGATGATAATGATTCATGAGCTGGGCCACTTCGTGACCGCCAAGCTGTCCGGCATGAAGGTGACCGAGTTTTTTCTCGGCTTCGGGCCTCGACTGTGGTCGGTCAGGAAGGGTGAGACCGAATATGGCGTCAAAGCCATTCCTGCCGGAGGCTATGTTCGAATCCTAGGGATGAGTTCGATCGAGTCGATCGACCCGGTAGACGAGCCGCGGACATTTCGTCAGGCCACATTTCCACGGCGTCTTCTGGTCGGATTTGCCGGATCGTTCATGCATTTTGTGATGGCCTTTTTGTTGTTGTGGTCGCTCTTCAGCTTTGTCGGTGTACCCAACACCTCAAAGGTGCAGATTGCGGCGTTGTCGACGTTTGACAATCAGACGTCTCCTGCCATAAGGGCCGGTCTTCAGGCCGGCGATCTTATCGTTGCTGCTGACGGCCATGAGATAACGAGCACCTCTCAACTGGCGGATATAATCTCCAAATCTGTCGGTAAGCCTGTCTCTTTAGAGATTTCCCGTGACGGCCGCACCATCTCGAAGACCGTAACTCCGGTAAATGCGAGCGACGTCATTATTTCCGGCCAGCCCCTTCAGCCCTCCGACAAGCCCGCAAGCGGAGTGATAGGGGTGGAGCTGGTGGCACCCGTGCAGGAACTCAATCCCTTGGCAGCTGTCGGGACCGCGATTACCAATATGTGGAGCTATTCAATCCAGACCGTGACCGCTTTGATAAGCCATTTCTCGCCACACGGCATATCGAGCTATGTCAAGCAGCTGCAGAACCCTTCTACGCAGATCAACTCTCCCGGCGCGTCATCGAGATTCGAGTCTCCGGTTGGGATAGTCAGGCTTGCTTCGCAAGCCGCGGCGTCCGGTATCGGACCCGTGCTCTCTCTGCTCTTTTCAATAAATATCTTCATCGGCATATTCAATCTGGTTCCGCTTCCGCCGCTTGATGGTGGACACATAGCGGTGGCGATCTACGAGCGCCTCCGTTCCACCAAGCAAAAGCGGTACCATGTTGACATCATGAAATTGATGCCGATCACCTATGTCGTAGTGACTCTGATAGTTTTGTTAGGGGTGACGGCCCTTTATCTCGACATCGCCCATCCGCTTTCCAATCCTTTCGGATGAGCGACGCGTCAGATTCCATTGAATCGAACGATCTAATGGTGGTCCAGGCTTGACTGTATATAGCGCAATAGTATTCCGATAGATTCAAAGGTTATTTCAAATGGCTAGACAGACAGGATTGATAAAGCCTAGAAGGAAGTCGCGCCAGATCATGGTTGGCAGAGTTCCGGTAGGTGGAGGCGCCCCAGTCACGGTACAGTCGATGACTACTACCAAGACTTCTGACGTGGAGGGCACACTAAGTCAGATATACGCTCTTTACGGAGCTGGCGCTGACATCGTCCGCTGCACCTGTAATGATTCAGATGCCGCTGAAGGCCTGGCTCGGATAGTGCCGAGGTCTCCGGTCCCGATAGTTGCCGACATCCATTTCCACTATGAGATGGCTCTTGCCGCGCTGGAGGCTGGTGTGGCCTGTCTCCGGCTCAATCCAGGAAATCTCAGAAAGCCTGAAGAGATCAAATTGGTGGCTTCGGAGGCACGCGACCGGGGTGTTCCGATTCGAATTGGGGTGAATGCCGGTTCTTTGCACCCGGATCTATATAAGAAATACGGTGGAGCAGTACCTGAAGCGCTGGTCGAGTCGGCTCTCTACGAGCTCTCTCTTTTCGGTGAGGTCGGATTCGAGGACGTAAAGATCTCGGTCAAAGCCTCAAATGTGCCGCTCATGATCGAGTCGTACAGGATGCTAGCTGAGGCCACTGACGTGCCGCTGCACCTCGGGGTAACTGAAGCCGGGCCACCGCCGGCCGGGCTCATAAAAAGCAGTGCGGGCATAGGCACGCTCTTGGCTGAGGGAATCGGAGATACGATAAGGTACTCGCTCACGGCAGACCCAGTTGAGGAGGCGAAAGCAGGCCGGCAGCTGCTGGAGGCTCTCGGTCTAAGGGAGAGAAGAGGGCTGGACCTGATAGCCTGTCCCAGCTGTGGAAGAACCGAAATAGATGTAATCTCAGTGGCCAGCCAGGTTCAGAATGCGATGGAGAAGATGAACCTGCCTATTCAAGTTGCGGTAATGGGCTGCGTCGTCAACGGTCCCGGAGAGGCGAGAGAGGCGGATCTTGGAATCGCGGCTGGAAAGAGAAAGGGTCACCTTTTCATCAAGGGGAAGATCGTCAGGGTAGTCCCCGAGGACCGAATGGTCGAAGAGCTTATTCAGGAGGCGCAGAAGCTAGTGAAAGAAGGTGTGGAAGCGCGCCTTGCCGCTGCGGATGAGGATGCCGCTCGAGAAGCTGAACTGGACCGTGCCGAATTGCTTGAATTGAAGGGAAATGACGTCAACGACTCCGAAAGCCGAGTCAATATGATTCGAAAGCGGTTGGCGGAAGAGGAGTGACCCTTTCGTCGGATGATTTCCCGTGGCTTGGCGTGGAATTATTCCAATAGCCAGCAAAGCGCAGCGTCAAAGCCAATAGCCTTTACGCATGCGTATGACAAGGTTGGCCTTTAAGACCCAGCGGGAGGCCCCGGCAGATGCCGAAGCGGTCTCTCATCAGCTGTTGGTACGAGCGGGTTACATTCGCCGACTGGCTTCGGGAGTCTACAGCTTTCTCCCCCTCGGATTTAGAGTTCTGACAAAGCTGAGTGAGATAGTCCGTGCAGAACTCGATGCTGGGGGAGCTCAGGAGCTTCTTCTTCCGGCGCTTCATCCAATCGAGATGTGGCAACAGACTGGAAGGCTCGATACCATGTCCGATGTGCTCATGACTGTTGAGGCAAAGGGTGGCACGTTTGTGCTCGGGCCAACCCACGAAGAGGCGGTCATAGCCACCATAACACCTGATCTAGAGTCGTACAGGGATCTTCCGGTAACGGTTTATCAGATCCAGACGAAGTTTCGCGACGAAGCCAGGCCTCGTTTCGGATTGATGCGCACCAGGGAGTTCATCATGGCCGATGCCTACTCCTTCGACGCGTCTGCCGTGGGCATGAAGGATTCCTACACGCAGATGTATAAGGCCTGTGTCAACATCTTCGATCGCTTGGGCCTTCCGTATGTTCCAGTGGAGGCCGATTCAGGCGCGATCGGCGGCGACGTGAATCACGAGTTTATGGTCCCTTCACCTATCGGAGAAGATCATTTCGCTCAGTGTGGTGGATGCGGATACGCTGCGAACATAGAGGCTGCCAAGAGAGGCGAGGCAAGGCGGATTCCCTCTGATTCACCCGTTTTAGAGATGAAGACACACGCCACACCAGGTGCCGCCTCGATAAAGGACGTGGTGGAGTTTTTCAGGTCTGAGGGGTACGAGATAGACGAGTCGTCCGTGATGAAGACACTGGCATTCAAAGATGTGCGTGATGATGTTGTACTGATCCTGGTCCCCGGCGATCGAGAGGTTCGGGTGCCATCGGGACTGACCCCGCTCAGCGATGCTGACTTTGATTCCAACTCCTTTCTTTTCAAGGGCTTCATGGGGCCCATGGGAATGCAGGATCAGGGGGTCAGAGTGCTTGCCGACTACTCGATCTACGAGCGCCAAAGCTGGTTCACTGGTGCCAATCTGGAGGACCACCATGTCAGCAACGCCGTTCTGGGTAGGGATTTCACTGTGGATGAGGTCGGCTCTTTTGCAATCGTCTCGGAGGGGGATCCTTGTCCAAACTGTGGCAATGTGTTGTCACTGGTTCGTTCAGCCGAGGTAGGGCATACTTTTCAACTTGGTCTGGCCTACTCAAACAAGATACCTTCCGCGACATTCAAGGCGGAGGATGGCACCGATCAGAAGTTTTGGATGGGCTGCTATGGAATCGGGGTGAGCCGGCTCCCTGCAGCTATAGCGGAGCATTTCCATGATGAAAATGGATTGCGTTGGCCAAAGAGCGTCGCCCCATACCAGCTGGAGATCTTGACGATTACACCTGCAAGGTCGCCTGAGGTGGTGGCTTTTGCCGATGGAGTATACGAGGACCTGACCTCTTTGGGCATAGAAGTCCTTTACGACGATCGCGATCTGGGCCCGGGCGTCAAATTTGCTGACGCCGACCTCATCGGTATTCCGACGATTGTCACGATTGGCCAGAGGGGACTCGCTAATGGTGTTGTAGAGGTTAAGGACAGGTTCAGCGGAGAGAGAACCGAGGTGGGGGTCCCGGATCTGGTCAGCTATCTCTCTAAATTGTGATCGTTCGCACGTGGATTTCATTCTCAGTTGGGCTGTCTAATGCGATTCATACTTCCTTCGGAGGAGATTTCGCATATACTTAATTGAAAGGCTCTTACTAGTCGTTCCAGGCTGGACCCAAGAGTTACAAGTCGTATAGCGATTGTGAAAACGTGGGCGTCTAGCCCGCGTTTTTGTATCTAAGGATCGCTTGGGTTTTAGAGGAGGTGTATAGGTGACACAGAGAATTGAAGAAAGGTTGCGAGAGATCGCGCAGATACCCTTGGCTGATCAGGGGCTAGAGTTGCTGGATATAGAGCTGAAGAGCGGCTCTCTTCGTGTCACGCTCGATAGCGAGACTCCTCTTGATCTAGACAGAATTGCCCAAGCATCGGCCTTGATCTCCAGGTTGATTGATGACTCTGTTGAATTCGACGATATGGGCAGGTTCAATTTGGAGGTTTCAAGTCCAGGGTTGGAGCGGACGCTTCGAACAGAGTCACACTTCAAGCGTTTCATCGATTCTAGGGTGAACATCAAGATGAAGCCGGATTTTGTTGGACCGAGGCGTTTAACTGGAGTGTTGAAAAAGGTCGAGGATGGATCTGTGACATTACAGACCAGCGATTCATCGGTGAACCCGCCCATCGATCTAAAGGTGGGAATTGATGAAATTGAGAGAGCTCGCACAGTGTTCGAGTGGGGTTCTCCTAAGCCACCCAATTCAAAAGCAAGCGGTGGATCCAAACGGACAGGTAAGACGAAATTGACAGCGAACAAGACAGCGAAGGACTGAGGGACGAGATGGCCAAGACAAACTTTGACTTTTTAGAGGCATTGCAGATGATTGCCAATGAGAAAGGCATCGCTGTTGATACCCTTTTGGACTCTCTCGCTAACGCCTTGGTGGCTGCCTACAAGAGAAGGCCCGGCGCAGCAGAAGAGGCCGTCGTAACCATCGATCCTGACACTGGAGAGATTCGAGTATTCGGCCAGGAACTCGATGAGGATGGAAATGTAATCCGAGAGTGGGACGATACTCCAAAGGATTTCGGTCGCATTGCGGCGCAAACGGCAAAGCAGGTAATGCTGCAAAGGATAAGAGAGGCAGAACGAGATCTTAAGTACGAAGAGTACGTGGGCAGGGAAGGCGACATTGTCACCGGAATAATTCAACAGAGCGACAATCGCTATACCCTTCTGGACCTTGGTAAGGTCGAGGCGCTTCTGCCTCAGCAGGAGCAGGTGCCTTTTGAGAGGTATGAGCATGGTGCGCGTGTCAAGGCGTACATAGTTGAAGTCAGAAAGACAAGCAAGGGGCCTCAGATTGTAGTGTCCAGGACTCATCCTGGCCTAATCAAGAGACTGTTTGAACTTGAGGTTCCAGAGATCAACTCAGGGATCGTCGAGATCAAAGCCGCAGCTAGGGAGCCTGGCCACCGCACCAAAATCGCGGTTTGGTCGAACGATCCAAATGTGGATCCGGTTGGCGCCTGTGTTGGCGCCAGGGGTGCACGGGTACGGATGATCACCAACGAGCTGCGAGGTGAGAAGGTCGATATAGTGCCTTTTTCCGAGGATCCCGCCGAGTTTGTTCAGAGGGCTCTGCAGCCTGCGAAGGTGAAGGAGGTCCATCTGGACAGCGTGACTGGTACGGCGACCGTCATCGTCGACGACTATCAACTTTCACTGGCTATCGGCAAGGAGGGTCAGAATGCACGGCTCGCTGCCCGGTTGACAGGATGGAGGATCGACATAAAGTCGGAGAGCGAGATGGCTGCCGAACAGGGAAGCTACGGCCAAGAGTGGGCTGAGGGCGAATGGGTCGACAATGGCTCGGGAGAGCTGGTATGGCGTCCTGCTGAAGGTGGGGAGGAGATATCGGCTGCAGATTACGAAGCCGAGCAAGAGTAGATCCGCACGATGGTACCCCAACGTACCTGCATAGGGTGTCGTGCCAAACGGTCGGCTGAAGAGATGGTGAGGATTTGCCTTGCAGGAGACGGGCAGCTTCACCTTTCGGCCAGCTCGAATGGCAGGGGAGTGTGGATCTGTAAGAAGAAAGACTGCTTTAAGGCAGCAATGATAAAGGGAAGAATCGAACGGGCATTAAGAGTCAGCTCGCTAACAGATATGCAAAAGCAATTATCAAGCATATCTGAGGTATTGGGCCTTCTAGGATAGATGTTCGGTAGTTTAGGTTATTTGTATTTTCACCGCACGCTACTCAAGATTTCACGCTTTCGCAGGATTGGTGGTTTTGGTAGATGTAGGTGTTCGGTGTTTTGTGGCTACAGAGGCCAAGGAGAGGACTGAGTTAGCAGTTGGCTAAGAGAATAAGGGTTTATGAGCTAGCTAAGGAGCTAGGACTAACCAACAAGGAGGCTTTAGATCTTTGCGTTGCGCTTGGGATTGGTGTAAAGAGCCATTCTTCCAGCATTGAAGATGCACAGGCTGATAGAGCGCGCAGAAAAGCCGAAAGAGAGGGGATGGTCCGTGCCGAGCAGCCCCAAGAGGAACCCGTAGCACAGCCCATAAAGCAAGAAGCTCAAGGCGTGCACCAGCCAAAACCATCTCCAGCCAATGTCGCCTTATCAGGATCAAGGGCTGAAGATCAGAGGAAGAGTCCAGATGCAGCATCTCCCCAGCAGAGGATTGTCACAGAGCGACCGGTTGCATCGTCTTTGCCCCTGGCACCTCGCCAAGACGAAAAGCCTGTAGTTCAAGGGAGGGCTGCTTCCGCTGGAGGGCAGTCAAGACCTGTTCACAGCCAAGCCCCGCAGGGACCGAGGTCCGGCCAGGGGTCTGAGAGTCAAAGAGTCGACAGAGACCGCGGTGAACGAAACAGGTTGAATGAGCGGGCTAAGGATTCCCGGAGTTCACACGGTGCCGGAGTTCCGACTTCGTCGGCAGGTCCAAGTGCTGCGAAAGGCGACGGTGCGCGAACTGTGCGGCCGCCGATGTCAGCAAGCGGGCGTCCAATTCCGCCTCCTCCTGGTGGGCCTCCTCGATCTCTCTCAGGACGGCCAATTCCGCCTCCTCCTGGCGGTGGACGACCTTCAGGTCAGCCACGACAGGGTGATGGTGATCGGCCACGCTCATCACAGTCGCGAGGCCAAGGGGCACAGCCGCGAGAGTCAGCTCCCCGCCAGGGTGCCGGTCAAGGAACCGGTCGCCCAGGCAACTTTCCCCCTCGTCAGGGGGGCGGGGCACATCGCCCAGGCGGAGGACCTATTCAGCGTCCGGGCCAGCAGGCTTCTCAGGGTCCGAGATCTGGACAGGGAGGCTCTGATCGCGCATTCACGCCAAGGCCGGGTTCAGGATTTCCACCTCGTCAGGGAGGCGGAGGTTTTGGCGGTAACAGATCTGCGGGAGTGGGAACACCTGCAGGTTCATCGGCACCTCCCCGTCAGGGGGGAGCAGGCTACGCTCCTCGAGGAGGAAGTAGCGTTCCGCCACCCGTTCCGTCGCGTGGAGTTCAGGGGCGCGGAAGGCCGGCTCAGAAGCAGTCCAAGAAGCGTCGTCGTCGCAATGTGGAGGAGTTGGAGCCTACACAGCTGACAACATATGTAGCTTCTAATGCTCCAGTTCCTACAGGCGAAGTCATTATCGAGAGGGGCAGTTCGGCTCAAGAGGTTGGTCCCAAGCTCAACAGGACCGCCGGAGATGTAGTCAGATTCCTGTTTCTCCAGGGTGAGGCGGTGACTGGAACACAGTCTCTTTCCGACGACATGATCGAGCTTTTTGCCGCAGAGCTGGGTGCCAACATCAAGCTTGTCGATGCCGGCCAGGAGCAGGAGGCAGAGCTCCAGGCGAAGTACTTCGAGGACTCCGAGGAGGAGGCTCAGGTTGAATTGGAGCCTCGGCCACCGATAGTGACCGTCATGGGCCATGTCGACCACGGTAAGACAAAGCTGTTGGACCGGATCAGAGAGTCCAATGTCGTAGCCGGCGAAGCAGGTGGAATAACTCAGCACATAGGTGCCTATCAGGCTGAAGTAAATGGCAGGTTTGTGACTTTTATCGACACTCCGGGCCACGAGGCGTTCACAGCCATGCGTGCCAGAGGTGCGCAGGTTACTGACATAGTGGTTCTCGTAGTTGCGGCCGATGACGGAGTCATGCCCCAGACGGTCGAGGCGATAAACCATGCCAAGGCGGCCGGGGTTCCGATCGTGGTGGCGATAAACAAGATCGACCGGGAGAATGCGGATCCTGTACGTGTCCAGCAGCAGCTCGCCGAACTCGGCCTTGTTCCGGAGGCCTGGGGCGGCGACACCATTATGTGTGAGATCTCGGCTTTGCAGAACATCGGCATCACAGAACTTCTTGAGCATGTGGCGGTTTTGGCAGAGGTGATGGAGCTTTCATCCACTCCGAAGGGTCGGGCCCGAGGGGTGGTTCTTGAGGCGAACCTCGACGTCGGTAGAGGCCCGGTAGCCACTGTCATTGTTCTTAGGGGAACACTTAGGGTTGGAGATCCCGTTGTCGCAGGTCCAGCATGGGGAAGGGTCAAGGCTCTTATCGATTATGCGGGGCGCAACGTAAAGGAGGCCGGCCCCTCGGTGCCGGTACAGGTTCTGGGCTTCTCCGAGGTTCCGTCCGCTGGTGACGAGTTCAGGGAGACCAACGATCTGGCAACGGCAAGGATGATCGGTGAATCTAGAGCCCAGCGAATCAGAATGGCGGGCTACGCTAACATCGCTGCTGCTGCACCCGGTGCCAAGCTGGAAGATCTGTTCGAACAGATTCAGCGTGGGGAGACAGCGACACTGAATCTGATAATAAAAGCGGATGTCCAGGGTTCGCTAGAGGCAATAGTAGAGTCGCTTCGAAAGCTGGAACGTCCGGAAGTGAAGTTAGCCTTCATCCATCGAGCGGTTGGAGGGATTACCGAGAACGACGTTGTTTTGGCTACTGCCTCGAACGCTACCATCATAGGTTTCAACGTTCGCCCCGACAGACGGGCAAGAGAGCTTGCTGAAGCCAATGACGTGGAGATTCGTACCTACGAGATCATCTACAAGGTTATCGAGGACATCGAATCCGCGATGGTTGGCATGCTAGCACCGGAGTTCGAAGAGGTTGTCACCGGAGACGCCGAGGTCAGGGAGGTGTTCAGAGTCCCGCGGGTTGGCGCAGTGGCAGGTTGCTACGTGCTCAATGGTGCCATTACGAGGGGCTCAAAGGTCAGGTTCCTTCGTGATGGCGTGGTCATCTGGAAGGGAACCATAACCTCGCTGCGGCGTTTCAAGGAGGACGCGCGTGAGGTGTCAGCTGGCTTCGAGTGTGGAGTTGGTCTTTCGGACTTCCAGGATTTGCGTCCTGGCGACGTAATTGAAACCTTCGAGGATCGGGAGATTCCAAGGTCGTAGGCCTGGGGGTTGTGAATCCTGCGGAAGGAAGGTGTTGAGATGCCGGTTTCTCGACGTGGAAGTGGTCGTAACGTTCCCAAGTATCCGCGGATTGCCAGGGTCAATCAGCTGCTCCAGGAGGTCATAGCGGAGTCCATAGAGGAGCTCTCCCAGGATGATCCGCGTTTGGAGCTTACGACGGTAACCTCGGTTGACACCGAGCCTAACTTAGTTACGGCCACGGTATGGATCGCCAACTTGACTGATGAGAATGCTGAGGCTCTCAAGGAGTACAGGACAAAGATACAGAAGGCGGTCGCCTCGCAAGTGAGGATGAAGCGCACACCCCAGCTCAAATTTGACCAGGATCCTGGAGTGGTTCATGGCGAGCGGATCGAGAAGATTCTTAGAAGGCTTACAAAAGAAGGGCCGGCCGATTCCGGAGAAGTCGAGGAATGAGCGCTCGAGCGGGTAGAAGAGGACTCGTACTTGTCGACAAGCCGGCTGGTTTGACATCGCATGACGTTATCGCACGACTTAGAAGGATCTACGGGGAGAAGAGGATAGGCCACGCAGGGACTTTGGATCCTG
>JAJYVK010000367.1 GCA_021792075.1 Actinomycetes bacterium
TAGCTCAATGCGGCTACGGCCAAAATCGCATCAGCGACTTGAAACGTGCAGTTAACCACCACGGTTCCAAACGTATTCGGCACGATATGGGTCATAATGACCCTGATCGGAGATGCGCCTTGACTCTGGGCCGCAGCGACGAAATCTCTGCTCTTCAAGCTAAGCGTCTCCGCCCTAACCAACCGCGCTGGCACAAGCCACGAAACGAGCGAAATCACTCCAATTAGCAGTGGGATCGACGGCGTGATCAATGTCGCAAGAAACAGCAGCAGGAACAGACTGGGAATGCCCAACAGCGTGTCGACCACCCGCATCATTACGGCGTCAACGACACCGCCAGTAAATCCCGCCACTGCCCCCCACACCAACCCAAAGCCGGTCGCCAAGACGGCAACCCCGAAGCCAACTACGATAGTCGCTTGGCCGCCGCCCATTAGCCTCCCAAGTATATCGTAGCCGGTATTGTCAGTCCCAAGTGGATCTCTAAGAGACGGCGGTCGGTTCGCTAGCGGTATGTTCGTCTGGACCTGATTCGTATGGTAGATTAGCGGCCCGACAAAGCAAAAAAGCACGTAGAAGCCCGCTACGAACAACCCGACAGTCGCCAGTCTATTCTCTAGGAATACGTCAAGCGCCAGAGCCACGTTAGACTTTCCGGACCTTCCAGATCCACCATCAGCTGCGTCTACGATTGCCGGAGAAACTCCGGTCTCAGGCTCAGCCAGCATCGACTGCCTCGCAGCAGCAGGCGTCAGACCAACCGCGCGTGGCCCCAGTCACGCGACCCTGATCCTGGGGTCGAGGACCGCATATAAAATGTCGGCGAGCATCGATCCAACCACAACAGCCACCGCTACAACAAGAGTTGTGCCGAGCATCGTAGGAAAGTCGTCCGTCTGAGCTGCGTTCCAAAACAATAGCCCCATGCCTGGGTAGTTAAACAGCGCCTCAACGATCAGGGCGCCGCTCAGGATACCCGGTAGGCTGAGCCCCAAGAGAGTGACAAGAGGCAACATGGCATTCCGAAGGACGTGGCGCAACAAAATACGGGACTTCGACGCTCCCTTGGCAGTGGCGGTCCGCACGTAATCCTGAATTAGGTTGTCAACAACGGAGGACCGGACGTAGCGACTAAATAAAGCCAATGACACCAATGTGAGCGTCCCAATCGGCAACACGAGGTTCGCCAACTGGGTCCACAGAGGCGCGACCGACGTAGGTCCAGTGGCTGGTAGCCAGCGAAGAACTGTGGTGAATACGATAATCAGGATCAGGCCGAGAAAAAATGTTGGCATCGAGTAAAACAGGAAGGACATAGCGGTAAGAGCATAGTCGTCGACGTGATTCCTTCGAGTTCCTTGATACAGTCCGATTGGCACCGCAAGCGCCAGTGCAAAGACGGTTGACGTCCCCGCCAGCGCCAGTGTCCGTGGAACCGCCTCGCCCAGCAAAGCGTCTACCGACTGGTTGAGCTTGTACGAATAGCCAAGATTGCCGTGAATGGCATGCCACAGCCAGAGGCCGTATTGAACGGGCAAAGGCTTGTTGAGCCCCTCTTGTATCTGGAGCTGGTGGACCGCGAACGGGGTCGCTCTCAAACCCAGCTGGGATCGGATGAGCCCGCCCGGAAGGGCGTGGAGCAGGACAAAGACGACGACTGACACGATGAGCATCACGACGATCGCTTCCCGCACCCGCCGCAGCATGTAGCTAATCATCGCTGGCGAAGGAGGTCGAAGGATCGAAGTCGGACGCAGCCACGCACGGCTGACGGGTCACTTCGTGAGGTTCCACTGGCGCGGCAGGGAGCCGCCGAAGGCCCCTGTGGCTGCCGTCCGTGCAGCGAGTTGTTCACGAGCGAGGTGGAGTTGTCTCCTGTCGACACCCACAGGGCGGCCTCCTGTCGTGACAAGTAGTTCTCGTAGGCGCAACGGTACTTGAGCCTGGTCAGCAAACTCGACCGCGACCGCGGCAGACGTGGCCACGGCGATTCCCTCTCGTGCAGACGACATTCGTTCCTCCCTGTTCGCCGGCTGGCCTGAGGGCGCTCTGCCGGCAGCACCGTATTCAAGGGCGGTCACTCCCTCGTGTCGTCCCTTACGACTCGGGGAATACCTGCGGATTATGTCACCGCGCTCTGAAACTGGCAAGGAATCCGTTGAGAGAAAGAGCGCTGACGACCGATTTCACAGTTACGAGGGTCCGAGAGGTTCCGAGAGGGTCCGAGGACCTCCCTGCTGCGGTTCTGCGGAGGCGCCTCCGAAAGACGACCGTGCGCTACCCCGGCTTGGTGAAGTACCAGCGTGACTGGAGCCAGTCGCCGAACACCTGCTGGGGCTGCCAGCCGTGCAGCTTGTTGCTCACGACCGAGATCTGGTTGTCACCGGTCGGGAACCAGAGGGAGGCGACGTTGCGGGACAGGTAGTTCTCGGCCGCGTAGATGTACGACAGACCGCTGTGGGTGATGGCGGCGTTCAGCAGCTTCTGATAGGTGGCGGAGTAGTAGCCGCCGCCGAAGTAGTTGCCTGCGCCGTACTCGGCGTCCCCGATCGGCAGGATGGACATGTCGCCGTAATTCTGGAACCAGAGCGGGTAGATGGCGATCGCGAAGTTGCACGGCGGCGAGCTCGGGCAAACCCCGTCGATCGAGAACATCGTGTTGGCGCTCTCTGGTGCAAGCACGATGTCCACTCCCGCCTGGCGAGCCGCGGTCTGGAACGCCTGGGACTGGGCCGCGAGGCTCGCGCTGCCGGTCGTGTAGTTCATGAGTAGGCGCAGCACCGTGCCTTGCGCGATGTTCTGTCCGCAGTCGTTGGGGGCGGTACCGGCACGCCGGCAGGTCATGTAGCCGCTCGGCCCTCGCTGCCACCCATGGGAGGCGAGCAGTGTCGATGCGGCCTTGGTCGAGTACGGGTACGGGTCGGTCTTCTCCTGAGGGCTGGCCCAGACGTCTCCGGCGATATTCGGCGCAGGACCGTAGGTGAGCTGTCCGATCCCGTGCAGGGTCGTCTTCAGATAGAGCGGCTCGTCAACGAGATGCTGCAGCGCCTGGCGGATGTAGAGCTGCTTCATGAACTTCCCGTAGGAGCCGGTGTAGCCGATCTCACCGTCTTGGAAGTAGTCGGTGTTCCACGGCGCCACGGTGTAGCCGTGCGAGGCGAAGTAGGACTTGAGCCCGAGGTCGCTGTAGGGGATGTAGCCATAGTCGAGCGAGCCGTTTCGCAGGGCGTCCACCTCTGCGGTGTCGCTCGTGAAGGTC
>JAJYVK010000368.1 GCA_021792075.1 Actinomycetes bacterium
TTGGATGGTCTTTGGGGCTAGGAAGCAGTGATGTCGAAAAGGCCGAGACCACTTGCGCGAAAGGTCCTGCCCAGATACGGATTCTTTGCTGCGGGAATCGGCCTTCTCATTTCCGGAACACTCGTGATGCTCATTCCAGGCGCCCCGGAGAGGGCACCGAGTGTTCCTTTGAATAGAGATGTCACGGTTCTACCGGTGCCTTCGCCCAACAGGGTGACGGCACCGGGGGCTCCAAACACCGGTTCAACGTCTTCGCCAACATCCACCACTGTCGTAGTGGTGCCGCCCCAGTCGAGTCAGGTCGGAGTTGCGGTTCCCGCCAAGCCGATCGAAAACGGGGTTCGCATATCAATTCCTGCAATTGGGGTCGATGCTCCGGTCGTGAGCCTTGGCCTGAACTCAGATGGGACATTGCAGGTGCCAAGCAGTTTCAGCGTTGCGGGATGGTGGTCGGGCGGCCCATTCCCGGGACAGCCTGGGCCGGCGGTGATTGTCGGACACGTGTCATCGGTGCATGGTCCCGGTGTTTTTTACAGGCTGGGCCAACTCGTTCCAGGTGATCTTGTTACTGTCTCTAAGCCCTCTGGCAATACTGTCATCTTCACGGTCGTTCGCAGCGTGGAGGTGAGCAAAGACAGCTTTCCGACACAGCTCGTATACGGTCCCATTGCAGATGCCGGTCTGCGCCTCATAACCTGCACTGGAGCGTTCAACTCGTCTACCGGCCATTTCGACGATAATCTTATCGTATTCGCCAAACTCAGCTCGCAAAGTAGTTGAGTGGTGGCGGAGAAGACCGTGGGCCGCTGATCCTCTGGTTTGGCTAGCTCGGTTGTGAAGGTGGTTTCTTTTCCTGAGGAAGTTCGAGTTCTTGCACGATAATGTTCGGGTTTAGCTTGGTTGCAGTCAGGCGTTTTCTGGGTTTTTGAAGCTTCTTGTCCTGGGTCTGAGTTCCTAGGCCTAGGGAGAGATAGGCGAGTGCACCGCCAGGTATGGGTAGCCAGAAATTTATAAGTCGGTAGGAGATAACGCCCAAGATTGCGACTCCTCTCGGAGTGCCAAAACCTACAAGAGAGGTCGTGAGCGCCGCCTCAACGACTCCGAGTCCAGCTGGGGTGATTGGTATTACCGCCAGAATGTTTGCGATTCCGTACGAAACCAAGAGAGCATCGACGTTGACGAACTTGCCGAAGGCTGCCAAAAATATCCATAACGAGGCAGCATCGAGAACCCAGTTGGCGATGGCCCACGTCAGCAGTCTCTTGAGCAATGGTGGATCTGCGGCTAGGTTTCTGATTCTCTCGGAAATGTGCTGAAGCACAGATTCGATCTTTGCCTCGCTTAGGTATGGCAGCTTGGAGAAGAGTCTGACACTGATTTGCGTGAAATGTTGCTCCCCCCTCGTGAATGCAATGATGAGCACGCCCGCAAACATGAAAAGCAGGACTCCGACGATCGTGGCGCTCAGATATATGGCGTTGAAGCCCCACAAGGGTATCGAAATGATCAGGGCCACCCAAAATAGCAGGTTTAAGACTACGGCAGAGCCAATGCCTTGAACAGCGATAGCAAAGGCAGCATCTGTGGCACGGATTCCCTTGGTGACAAGGAGCCGGATCGAAAGGCCGGTTCCTCCTGCAGTCCCTGCAGGTATGACGTGAGAAAGCGCAAGGGAGGACATGTCAATGCGAAAGATGGTCCACAGATCTAGCGACTGCTTGGGAAGGACTGACATGGTCAGGTATGCATATGAGAGAAGAGCTGCAATTTCTGCAATGAGCGCCAAGCCAACGTAGCCGAAATTCAGATGTTGAATCAGGGATAGCGTTTTTTTTGCGCCTGCCACTTGAGGAAGCACCAGATACTCGAGTATGAGTATTATCGCGACGACCTTGATCGAACGGATAGTGAATCGCCGCAGTAGTGATGGTTTCGGCCTTGGAGCGCTTGGAGTCTTGCGCTCCTTAGGCTCGCTTGTCATCTCTTTCCCATGAGGAATGACTCCAATACCCTCAACGCCCTTCGGTGAAGTATGAAACCGTCGATCATTTCCAGCTATAGATGGCTAATGATCCTATACCCTGGTAGCGTTAGTACAGGTCCGGGCGATCGTTTGTTATGAGACCAAGCTTAGATGCTTAGTGGAATAAGGAATATGGAACGACTCAGTTGAGCGGTGTTTCTGGCGGTTCGGAAAGTGGCTCGAGCAGCTTGAAGCGGGCATTTCATATTCAACTCATGGCCGTGAGCATCTTGTTAGGGGTCTGGCTGATCTGGTTTTTGAGGTCGCTCGTCCTTGATCTCATTTTGGCACTGATTGTTGCAATGGTCCTGGATCCCGCCGTCAAGTTTCTTTATAGGTTTCACCTAAGGCGTTCCGCCGCATCAGTGATTGTTTTTGTCGTTGCCTTGATGCTTTTTGTTCTGTTCGTGTTCCTTATGACAAGGCCTCTTTACAATGCCGGTGTAAAGTTTTCCCACGAGTTGCCGAGCCTTGTCAATCAGGCACAGACTGGGACCGGTCGTCTGGGCGTGCTGATCCGGAGGTTTCACGTAGATACCTATGTCCAGGCGAACTCATCAAAGTTGACCAGCGTGCTTTCAAAGGCGAGCGGGCCCGCGCTTGTAGCGGCCAAGACATTTCTATCCGGAATTGCACGGGTCGTCACGATCTTCTTGCTCTCTCTGTTCATTGAGATCGAGGCACCACTTTTGTTTGCCGCGCTCTATCAGTTTGTCGGACCGGACAAGAGGAGCTCTTTGATGAGGGTTCGCCAGCGGCTTGTCAAGGCGATAACCGGATACGTTCTTGGCAACCTGGCAACTTCTGTAATCGCAGGGATTGTCGTGTATGTGGCTTTGGTGATTTTGGGCGTGCCGTTTGCAATAGTACTGGCTGTTTGGGTGGCGCTGGTCGACCTGCTCCCGCTCGTGGGTGGGCTTTTGGCTGGCGTCATAACGGTACTGTTCGCGCTTTTGCACTCTTTGGCTGCAGGGATCATCATGGCGGTGGTTTTCGTAGTGTACCAGCAGCTTGAAAACCATATTCTCAACCCAGTAATCATGTCCAGGACAGTCAGGCTGAATACTCTCTGGGTACTGATATCGGTTCTGATCGGAGCAGACCTGCTTGGTATCATCGGGGCGCTGATCGGCATTCCCGCTGCGGCCACGATTCAGGTTATAGGCGCCGAAATCTGGGCCGTGCAACAAGAAAAGAGGGGTATCAGCATGGAGCAAGCCAAGAGCTAC
>JAJYVK010000369.1 GCA_021792075.1 Actinomycetes bacterium
TCCTACCGGCGAGTTGGCGTCGTAGCAGAAAATGAAATTTTCGTGCCACGCCCAGCCTCGAAAAAGAACCCGATAAAGTGCATCGTGAGAACGGCTTGTAGCTCGAGCCTCTAGTTTGAAGCTATGTCGTTTGAAGCTATGCTGGGCGCGCTGAAAACCAACTACCAATTGCTCAGCACCGGCTCCGTGGGCACCCTGAGATCGATCGTAGAGTAGCCTGTCGTCGATGCTTGTGAAAGCAGGAGCTGAAGGGCTCTAAGCTTTGCGTTCAGCTGACTCACAGAACCAAAGCGCACCGCCACTCCATTGGTCAGCAGGCCGTCGATCTCCCCAAAACTCGAAATCGCAACTTTAGAGAAGCGAGCCACTGGATCGGCGTGCAAGGCAGCGGCCACCTCGAGGAGCGGGAGAAAGCTGGGCGGGAGAAATGAGCCGACAGCGAGATTCTGAGATTCGCAGCCATTGACCTGGGCAAGTGCTTTCGAGGAAGGGATGCTGGCCATCATACAGACTTGAAGCCATCTCCCCTTTGAACTGGCCTGTGAAGCAAGCACCCGGCCTGTCGAGTCCACCAGGAGCTGGCTCTTCGAACTCTGCGGGACGACTGCTAGAGCTGTCCTATCCTTGATTGAGACCTGCAGCGTGTTGGGCCACTTCTTTCTGACAGTAACCGCACCGTCCCAAGGAAGCTGCTCGAGTCTATGGGCTACGACTTTGGGGTTCACCTCGGTGAGTGGGAATCCAGTCTCTATGCCACTCTGAGAGATCAATGCGGAGTACGTATAGTGCGATCCCCCGACTATGTCAAACTTCTGTATCGAGAACAGAGAAGTCCGAAGCAGTGCCCTGGCTGCGAAGTAGCCGCCAATAGCAACAAGTACCGCCAAAAGCAGATAGAGCCTCCTCCTCCCCACTGAGCGCGCCACGGTGTTGCGGCGTTCTCTGATGCGCGGATCTATGGGAGGCTTGCTCGCATCCTTCGTTGCCGTCATTACATTACTCACCCCTCAAATGACGAGACCTGTCAGCATCGAAGCCGATGAGCTTGATCTCTGTCCGCAGGCGTACCCCAAGTTCGACCTCCACCCGCTGCTGAACCATCCAGATGAGCTCAAACACGTCATCACCGGAGCCTCCAGGGCTCGCCTGTATGAAATTCGCATGACGCGAAGAGACCTCCGCACTCCGATACCTGAAGCCCTTCATCCCAACGGACTCGATCAGACGGGCTGCGTGATCATTCTCCGGGTTCACGAACACAGAACCAGCATTCTGCCCTCCCGGCTGGTGCTCTCTCCGCCAGGCTACAATTTCAGAGATCGCCTCTCTTGACTCAGCGGGCTCACGCGGAGTGAGCGAAAATGTCGCAGATGTGACCACATCCATATCCCCGAGATTCGAGCCCCTGTATCGCAACCCAAGTTCCTCTCTCGTTGCCCTTTGCATCCGGTAGCCGCCGCTCGAGAACCGGTAGATCTCTGCAGCTTCGATCCACGTCGCTGTGTCTGACCCATGGCCGCCGGCGTTCATCTTGACAGCCCCGCCGACGGTCCCGGGAATGCCCACTGCCCACTCCATTCCCCCCATCCCCGCGGCGGAAAGCTGGCGAGCTGCAACCGGCAGAGATACCGCAGCGCCAAGTCGCACAAGCCCGCAATTTCCCTCGATCTCTTCGAACTCGTCTGCCAACTTTAGAACTATGCCGTCCCAACCACCATCGCTTACAAGGGTATTAGAGCCGTTCCCGAGAACATAGATGGGCTTCGGTGATATCACTGAAAGAAGCTCGCCAAGAGCCGAAAGGCTTCTGCAGGTGATCATGGCCGTGCAACGCCCTCCAACCCTGAACGTTGTCATCGCACCAAAGGCGGCATCGTGTTCCACCTGGAGGTCGCAGATCTGATCGAGCCGGGCTCTGAGACGCGCATCGACGGTAGTAATGCTGCTCATGACTCGCGCTCCTCCACCAGCTCACCGTAGAGCAGCGTAAGGTCTCCGGCCCCAAGGGTTATGCAGATGTCCCCTGGCTGAAGCTTCGACCGAACAAACGAAGCCACCCTATGGCGTTGAGGAAGGTAGTGCACCTCTTTAGCTGGAAAGTCCGACTCAACCAAAGAGCTGATCAACTCGCCGGTGACCCCAGGCACCGGCAGCTCGCCAGCTGAATAGACATCGGTGACTATTACCAAGTCAGCCTTTGAAAAACTCTGCGCAAACTCCCTATAAAGCGCAGCGGTGCGGGAGTAGCGGTGGGGCTGGAATACCGCAACAACCCGCTGGTAACCCTGTGACGCTGCGGTATCGAGGACTACCTCGATCTCACCGGGAAGATGGGCGTAATCGTCCACGAGGGTAGCCCCGTTGAAGGTGCCTCGGTACTGGAACCTTCTGGCTACGCCGACAAATTTCGCCAAAGCTGCTATTACCTCGCTCAGGTTGGCGCCAAGTTCGTTGGCCAGTGCGATCACGCCTGTAGCATTCAGCACGTTGTGCCTCCCCGGCACAGCCAGACTAACCTCGAGCTCGCCAAATGACCGATTAGCCACCTTGAATCGGGTCTTTATCTTGGTCTGACGAAGATCGTAAATCTTGTAATCGGAGGCGTCTGAGAAGCCATAGCTCGTGGTGCCGTCAAGATCAAGCAGGAAAGCCGCATCGGCGGAATCGGCACAGATGACCTTCGGACCGGGAGCGGCGGATACAAACCTTGCGAACGCCGATCTCAGAGCTTCGTAACTTCCGTAGAAATCCAGGTGATCAGGCTCGATATTCGTGACAATCACGCCATGGCAGCCAAGATGAAGAAAGGTTCCATCGGACTCGTCCGCCTCGATTATAAGCTCGGCCCCCTCGTCCCACAAAGCGTTGGTGCCGATCTCATTCAACTCACCTCCAACGATGAATGATGGATGGCGCCCGTCTTGCATGAGCGAGAGCGCCAGCATAGACGTGGTGGTCGTCTTTCCGTGGGTGCCGGCGACGCCTATGACCACCTTCTCCGAGATGATCATGGGTAAAAGCTCCGACCGAGTCACGACAGGGACACCGCGTTCCAATGCCCACCGAACCTCAGGGTTCGACTTGGGAATGGCGGATGAGATGGCGACCAGCTCAGCGTCGCGGACGTTTTCCTCAGAGTGGCCGACAAATAGCTCCACCCCGTGAGCCCTCAGACGCTCGAACGCCACCGAAGCCTTGAGGTCAGAACCCGAAACCGTGTAACCCTGCTGAGTGAGCACAATCG
>JAJYVK010000370.1 GCA_021792075.1 Actinomycetes bacterium
GATGCTCCTCTGGTTGATCTTGTACCTTTAACGAGATTTTGGTTCCAGATTACGCCTATTGCCGATATGTTTCTCGAGGACTGCTCAAATCTGCTCCTTGCAACTGGCAGCTGAGGTGATTTCTCTTCCGGGCTGGCCGTGGAATTGAAGTGGCAGGACCGCGTGGCAGGACCGCAGTGGTCTGATTTGATTTATGCTCTTGTCTCAGTGACTTTTAGGCTGATAAATCCCAACGTTATTTCTTTCGACTCCCTGATCGGGCTTCTTTCTCGCGAACTCGTTTCCAACAGGGTCATCGCTCTCTCAACTGATACGGTCTTCGGCTTGTTGGGCCGTGCTTCAAGCTGCGATGCGCTGTCTGCAATCGCGGCGATGAAGGGACGTGAGGCCTCGGTGGCGATGCCAGTTCTGATCGGAGAAGCCTCCCAACTCGACTTATTTGTCCCGGCTGGGACGCTGGGCAAGCCCGCAGTTGCCCGAGTGTTCGAAGTATTTTGGCCGGGTCCATTGACGGTGGTTCTGCCCTTGAAGTCGGGTGTACTTTGTGACTCCTTCTTCCCAGCCGGGACGGTTGGCGTTCGATTTCCTGACGATCTGCGTCTGCAGACCCTGGCTCTACGGGTAGGTCCCCTGGTCGCTACAAGTGCCAACAAACATGGAAAGCCCACTTCTAGAACCGGTCGAGACGTCGTTGAAGAGCTGGCCAAAGATGGGTCGGCGGTAGGGCTCGGCATCGTCGTCGATGAGGATTCGCGGTCAGATCTAGCTTCCACGGTCATCGAGATGACAGAGACGGGTTATCGACTGATAAGGGTGGGGGCGATTTCTGCCGTGGCCATAGCCAAGGCCTTCGGCAACGGCGTTCAACAAGAGTAGAATTCAAAGAGGCTTTACAACAGGCAAAGAGTTAAGATGTTGTGGCGTTACAAGAGGAAGGCCCCGTTTCATGTCCGACTACAGTCGCTTTTATCCCCTTGTCTCAGTTCAGGATCCTGAACTTGGCGCGATACTCGATCTGGAGGTGTGGAGGCAAAGCTCCACTCTTCAGCTGATCGCCTCGGAGAACTTTGCGTCAAAGGCGGTCCTCGAGGCAGCAGGATCGGTACTAACCAACAAGTACGCAGAGGGCTATCCCAGAAAGCGTTATTACGGCGGCAACCAGTTCATTGATCGTGTGGAGGAGCTGGCGCGTACCAGGCTCAAAGAGTTGTTCGGCGCCGATCACGCAAATGTGCAGCCTCACGCAGGCGCCAATGCTAATGCGGCGGTATATCTTGCACTTCTCAAGCCCGGCGACACGGTGCTGGCAATGAGGCTCGACCAGGGAGGCCACCTTACTCACGGATCACCGGTCAACTTCTCTGGGCAGCTGTACAACTTCGTGTCATATGGCGTGACTCCTGCGGGGCCCGAAGGGGAACGGATTGATCTTGAAAATCTCTATCAGTTGGCTCGCGAGCACAGGCCGCGATTGATCGTCGTCGGGGCTACTGCATACACCAGGGTCATCGATGTCGAGCCTCTCAGGAGGATCGCAGATGAGGTTGGCGCATATCTGATGTTTGACGCTGCGCACGTTGCGGGCTTGATTGCTGCCGGCGTCTATCCCTCGCCTGTGGGATCCTCGAAGTCAGGGAAAAACATTGGAGCCGACGTGGTTACCTTCACGACTCATAAGACCATGAGGGGACCAAGAGGCGGTGCGATTTTATGCACGGAGGAGCTTTCGGCTTCCATAGACAAGGCCGTCTTCCCAGGGCTTCAGGGAGGTCCGCTTGAACACATCATCGCAGCCAAGGCGGTCGCATTCAAAGAAGCGAGCACTCCAGAGTTTGTCAAGTACCAGAAAGCGGTCATAGCCAATGCGCAGTCGTTGGCCTCGGCACTGGCCGATCAGGGCTTTCGTTTGGTGTCGGGAGGTACCGACACTCATATGATCGTGGCCGACATGAGGAACTTTGATAAGGAGTTGACAGGGAAAGAGGCTCAAGAGGTGCTAGACCGTGCCGGGATAACCTGCAACCGGAACCAGATTCCATATGATCCTCGTTCCCCATTTGTAACAAGCGGGCTTCGTTTTGGTACGCCGGCTGAGACGACTGCGGGAATGGGCAGGGCTGAGATGGCTTACATTGCCGAGTTGATAGGTCAAGTGCTCAGAAATAGAGCGGATGAAGCGGCGGTGTCGCAAGTGGCGGAAGAGGTGACCTTGCTATGTTCGAAGTTTCCCCCGCCATTTATGCAGTGAGTATTGGTGGAAGTTAGGTGGCTGGATACCTGGTCGTTCTGGTTGTCTCCGCTGTTGTCTGCTACGGTGCGACCTTTCTCAACAGGCGCTTGGCATTCCGGGTGAAAGCAGTTGTGGAGCCAGATGAGCGGCGAATCCACCAGCATCCGACCGCAACTATTGGCGGGGTATCTATGTATCTCGGCTTTTTGGCCGCGCTGGCCGTCGCCTATATGCTGCCCGAGTTCAACAAGCTCTTCAAAGGAAGTTCTGAACTTCTAGGAGTGCTGATTGCGGCTACTGTAATGTTTTTGGTCGGACTCGTTGATGACTTCCGGGAGGTGTCCGCGCCTGCCAAGGTCGCTGGGCAGGTCCTTGCGGCCAGCGTTCTGACCTTTTTCGGCGCAACGATGTTTTACTTCAAGGTTCCATTCGCAGGAGTGGTCGTCCTTTCTTCTTCGATAACACCCCTGCTTACTGCTGTGTGGGTTGTAGCAATGGCAAATGCGATCAATCTAATCGACGGGCTCGACGGCTTGGCTTCCGGCATCGTTGCCATCGCTGCGGGATCATTCTTCCTATATTCAAATCGTCTCGTGGATCTGGGTGCGCTATCGGCCACCAGCATCGGCCCTCTGATTGCAGCCATCACAGCGGGGGTCTGCATCGGGTTTTTACCTCACAACTTCCATCCCGCCAAGATCTTCATGGGAGATACAGGAGCATTGTTTCTGGGGCTGTTGATGGCGGCGTCCACTTCGGTCGTCGGGGGAAGAACAACAGACGTTTCAGGCGAAACCTTCTTTTTTTTCGCGCCTTTGTTCATCCCATTTTTTATTTTGGGTGTTCCAATGCTCGACATGGCCTTCGCCATAGTCAGGCGCACCGCAAAGAGAACCGGCGTCTCAACCCCTGACAAGCAGCACCTGCATCATCGGTTGATTCAGATGGGGCATGGGCACAGGCGTTCGGTTTTAATATTATGGGCGTGGACCGCAGTGCTTTCTGGATTTGTG
>JAJYVK010000371.1 GCA_021792075.1 Actinomycetes bacterium
CTGTCCTACCCAGGCGATGTACCAGAGATCCGACGGCATCGTCGATTTCGACAAGTCGATCTGCATCGGCTGCAAGGCGTGCATGGCGGCCTGCCCGTACGACGCGATATTCATCAATCCTGACGACCACACTGCGGAAAAGTGCAACTTTTGCGCCCATCGGATCGAGGTGGGCCTTGAGCCCGCCTGCGTGACCATCTGTCCCACCGAAGCAATCCTCATCGGCAATGCCAATGACCCCAACGACAAGGTGACCAAGATGGTGCACCGAGAGCCGGTGACCGTCAGGCACGGTGAGAAGTCGACCAGGCCAAAGCTCTTCTACAAAGGGGCGCATCAGGCGACACTGGACCCGATCGCCGCCCGGCAACCTATCGGCGATACCTTCATGTGGTCCGAGATAGACAGGTCGCCAAGGATTCTCAACTCCGGACACGTTGCTGAGCACCACAACAACGATTCCGTCGAATCCAGGCTTGTTTACGACGTCTCTCACTCGATGCCATGGGGATGGAGAGTGAGTGGCTACACATGGACCAAGGGCATAGCCACCGGTGTCGCTCTGAGTGCCCTGCTCGGGATAGTTTTGGGCAAGCTCTCCATAACCTCGACGATCGCGCGTTACGATATGCCGATCGCCGCCCTGGTGGCGATGGCGGTGACCGGTTTTCTTCTGGTCACCGACCTCAAGCAGCCTCAGCGGTTCATCTACCTCTTCACCAAGCCGCACTGGAGGTCTTGGCTCGTAAGAGGCGGGTTCATAATCGGCGCGGATGGCGCGGTTCTCGCCCTCTGGCTCCTATTTGCCCTTCTTGGGGCGCACTCTACCGTAATGGGGGTGGTCGGGGTCTTCTTGGCAGCAACTTCAGTAATGGCAGCCATTTACACCGCCTACCTTTTCTCCCAAGCGAGGGCGAGAGATCTTTGGCAGAGCCCGCTGAGAGTACCTCATCTCCTTTCGCAGTCGCTGCTGCTCGGCTCTGCCGCGCTTTCCCCCTTTGTCACCTCGGCTGGCGCCGCCGAGCACTACATAGCCTGGCTAGGCGCTCTCGCCTGCCTCGCGCACCTGGGATTTGTGCTCGTTGAGACCACGATCGCCCACCCGACCTCGCATTCCAAAGCCGCGGTGTGGCATATGACGCGAGGCCGCTATGCCGCGGCGTTTTGGATCTCAGCAGTTGCGGTCGCAATAGGGGTCAGCTCGCCCGCCCTGGGGGTTGTCCCTCTCATAGTGGCGGGGGTCGGCCTTCTGGGCTATGAACACGCATACATTCAGGCAGGCCAGTCGGTCCCGCTGGCCTAGGAACTGGGGATAGGAGTCAGGGATTAATATGAGTGAGGAAACCGCTTCTGATCGTCTTATGAAACGGGCCACCCTTCTTTCAGCAGCAAAGAAGGAAGCCAAGGCCAAGGGGGAGACCTTCTATCAGGGTGCTTCGCAGATCGAGCTCGCTGCACATCCCCCGTTCGAGCGCTGGGACAACTGGGTGGAGTTCGACTCCAAGGCTTGGCCCAGGAGAAAGGAGCGCCGTTACACCCTGGTGCCGACGACATGTTTCAACTGTGAGTCGGCATGCGGCCTCCTCGCCTACGTCGACCAAGAGACAGGCCTTGTCAGAAAGTTCGAGGGAAACCCGGAGCACCCCGGCTCCAGAGGGAAGAACTGTGCCAAAGGCCCTGCCACGATCAACCAGGTGCTGGATCCGGATAGGATCCTCTATCCGCTGAAGAGAGCTGGAAAGCGGGGAGAGGGCAAGTGGCAGCGGGTCGGCTGGGACGAGGTCCTAGATGACTTGGGCGCTAGGATCCGCCAGGCGATCGAAGAGGACCGCAAGGACGAGGTGGTCTGTCACATAGGAAGGCCTGGCGAAGACGGCTTCACGGAGAGGGTTTTGGCATCTTGGGGGGTCGACGGCCACAATTCGCACACCAACGTATGTTCGAGCGCAGGAAGGGCCGGCTGGCATTACTGGTCTGGGATGGACCGGCCCAGTGCTGACTTTGCAAACGCAGACGTAATCTTTCTAACGAGCGCCCATCTCGAGACGGGCCACTACTTCAATCCCCATGCCCAGCGCATCACAGAAGCTAGACAGAGGGGAGCCAAGCTGATCGTTGTCGATACCAGGCTTTCAAACACAGCTACGCACGCAGACTACTGGCTGTCTCCATTTCCTGGCTCTGAGGCAGCGATCAACCTCGCCATCGCCAACCACCTGATTCAGAACGAACTCTTCGACCGGGAGTATGTGCGCAGGTGGTGGAACTGGCAGGAGTGGATGGAGGATGCCCATCCAGACAAAGAGCCAAGCTTCGAAAGCTTCGTTGCGGAGCTGAAGGCGACTTATCAAAGCTTCACCTTCGACTATGCCTCCCAGGAGTCCGGCATCGAGGCTGCGCTTCTGGCTGAGGTCGCAGAGGTCGTGGCCGGAGCCAAGTCTCGCTTTGCCAGCCACATCTGGAGGTCTGCCGCGGCAGGGAACCTCGGGGGCTGGCAGATCTCGCGGACGCTGATTCTGATAAACGCCCTTTTGGGCGCCATCGCCACAGAGGGGGGAACCTACCCCAACGCATGGAACAAGTTCGTTCCCAAGCCGATGTACATGCCGCCCCATCCAGACGTCTGGAACGAGCTGAGCTGGCCGAGCGAGTACCCACTCTCGATGAACGAGATGAGCTTCATTCTCCCTCACCTCATCGAAGAGGGAAGGGGCAGGCTGGAGGTCTACTTCACCAGGGTGTACAACCCGGTATGGACCAATCCTGACGGAATGGCCTGGATCGACGTTCTGGCAGACGAGAGCAAGGTCGGCTGCTATGTCGCGCTCACTCCCACATGGAACGAGACCGCCTACTTTGCTGACTATGTGCTACCGATGGGCCACGCCTCGGAGCGCCACGATCTGGCCTCCTACGAGCAGTATGACGGTCAGTGGGTCGCGTTCCGCCAGCCGGTGCTGAGGACGTACCGCAACCAAAAGGGTGAGGAGATCAACGATACCAGGGTGTCGAATCCCGGCGAGGTCTGGGAGGAGAACGAGTTCTGGATCGAGCTGTCCTGGCGCATCGACCCTGACGGCAGGATGGGGATTAGAAAGTTCTACGAGTCGAAGGAACGGCCCGGAGAGAGGCTCAGCGTAGACGAGTACTACTCCTACATCTTCGAGAACTCCGTTCCCGGACTTCCGGAGATGGCCGAGAAGGAGGAGGTCACCCCGCTTCGCTACATGCAGAAGCATGGA
>JAJYVK010000372.1 GCA_021792075.1 Actinomycetes bacterium
CCGGATCTGTGAGGGCCGGAGGGGGAGATTCCCTCCGGCTACTCGGCCACTAAGCCTGGATCCACCGATCGGCTCCGGTTGGGATGACCATCGGTGATTCGGAGATTGTGATTGGCAGCAGTGGTCGTGGTCTGTGGTTTTCGATCGTTTTTGACCCAGCTCGGGACGTAGGGGGCTAAGCACTCACAATGGGGTTTGGGTTGTGCGGCGTGGAGATGATGTCTTTGGCTCACGCTCGCAGCCAGATGAGGTGTTCTATATGGGAACTGGTGTGAGTGCGCGTAATTCGGTGAGTGCGCGAAGGAAGGCATTGGCCCATGGCCAGCGTATTGGAGCACGCAGTAGCATCTTCCCTGATCTATTGACGAGTCTTGCTGCGATTGCTACAAAGTGGCTGCGAAAGGTGCGCGCTACCACCATGGACTCTTGAGGGGTAATCTTTCCCAAGTAGTTCAACTGGCGAATGAGGTTATGCGCGATAACCGCATGGCTCAGCCACGCTCCATTGGCAAAGAACTTACCCGAGGGAACGTGTTCCATCCCTGCCCCCTCCTTGAGATCTTTGATGGAGAGTTCAATCCTTGCTCGATTCCGGTGAAACTCATCAACTTTGATGGCCGACCCGTCAAGATCGGTCACAAACCCGAAGTATCTCCAGTTGGGAAAGAGTTCTGCTTGGACACCAATGAGTCTGGTGCGGCGTACGACGAGTCGTCTTTGGCGATAGATAGTCTCTGCCACTTGGGCCTCACCACCCTCGGTATAGTCAATCGATGCCCAGGAATCCTCGTCAATGGCCTCTATCAGTGCTTTTATCCCCTTGGCGTTGGCATGAACCGCCATGGTGTAGGAGACTCCCAGGCGTTCCAGCTCTTTCAATGTCGCATCTGATTGATACCCAGAGTCAAAGCGGATGGTGATCCCACCCGTTGCACCGAGACGTCGGCACCTGGCAATGAGTTCTTGGACGAAGCGCTTGGTGCCCCTCTGGGTATTGGCAGAACCTTTGCGCATCCGTTGGTGAACTACCTCACCGGTATCGGACCTGATGCCAAGGAGCGGGTGATAGCCCAACTCCTTGGCGTATCCATAGGCAGCCCCCTGCTTCTGACACCCTGATACCTCACATATCGTCGAGTCGATGTCAATCACCAGGGGTTCGTGTCCAGGGGCGATACCAAGAGCCCAAGCCTTTGCCAGCTCTTGTTCAATCACCTCATCGAGTTGACGAAGGTGACCAAAGGTGAACGAACGCAGATAGGTGCCAAGAGTCGAGGAAACCACGACGTAAAAGGGAAGAACCTTCGATGAAGCCACCAGCTCTTAGCATATCCACATGATCGATATGAGAGGCTCCTGTCACAATGTCATGGACAAGCGTGAGAGACTTACCAGCTGGATTCGCTTCACCCACCCGGCCCCTGAGATCTACCTTGTCCGAGATGATGCGAGCCAACCCAAGCTTCTCCGTGAGCGTAGCCACAAGGACAAGACCCGCATTCGCGACCAGACTCTCATCGTCAAATGAGACCTCGATACCCTCTAAGTTCTGGTAAGATCTCTTCACAGAAAGTGTCTCCTTTGCTTGATAGAATTTGGTTCTTTCAAACTCTCATTCTACCAGTTCAGGGGGCACTTGTCTCTGTTTCGGGAGACCAATTCCCAGGTCGGGTCGGTGGTTCTAGGCTAAGTGCGAACTGCCTGTAGCCGCTACGTCAGTGGTGGCTTGTCCCCGCCGGACGCGATCCACTAATGTTCCTGGGATTCTAAGAACTCTGCTTCAAACCCATGTCCGTGCAGCTCTGGATAGAAGGAGCATGGCACAGTGAAGTGACCTTCGAAAATGAACTTCCCATCTCAAGTCAGAAGCAAAGAGTCATACCGCGCAACAGTTCAGCCACGCTTTAGGAAGAAAATCGCAGCGGCCCCATCCCAGATGTTCAACCAGACAGCCCAATTCCACGAGATGCTCCTCTACCCTGTTTGTGATGGTCCATTCCCCGCACCTGGCACTCCCGGTGAACCGGAAAAGTGCCTTCCTGGATTGGGTGTCCTCAATCCACAAAACCTGGCGGATCACAAAAACTGATGAATAAAACAAGTCTTCGGTAACTGGCGTACCTTCCCGCTTACCATCAGCAGCATCGGCGACGGTACTTGGTTTCCAAAGGCGTCCTTGGAATCGCAAACCTACATCTCCCATCCCATAGAACTTTTCGCCACCGGACCGTGCCAAACGATCGACGTTACTCAGCAGCTTCGCCGAACCGAAGCGTTCGCAATTTAGCCGCAGAGTAGCCGGAGGGAATCTCACCCTCCGGCCCTCACAGATCCGGACGTGACAATCTCTCGTCATCCGGCTCGTATCATCTAGTTCAACGTGCAGCAGCACCAGCGTTCCAGTGGGCAAATAGTGCTGGTGAATGCCGTCTGACACCACGCAGCCACTTCCAAGCCCCCCATAGGCCGGTGCTTAGTCGTTTGTATTTCCTTCTGGCCCAACGAATTATGTATTCGTCGATGCGCTTGAGGGTGCGGAACAACCTGGACGGATAGAAGCGACCATGTCGGGTAGGGAACTGGCGCGGTTCCGAACAGTCCGCAGGCTGGGTCCCGACCAGGCGAAAGTAGAGGCATTTCACTGCACACCGGCCCGGGACCCGCAGAGGGCCTGCGGGGCTGGCCTGTTTTCAGCTCCCCCCATCAATCCGGACATGAGGTTCTTCCTCATCCGGCTTCCCGACGTCATTCACCAGGGGCATGCATGAACCGGTCGAAGTCGATGGTCCCGGCAAGACGTTGGAGTCCGAGACGGTCGCCCGAGCAGATGATCAGCTTGAGCCCGATCATCAGAAGCGATAGTCCTCTTAGGTTTCGCGACTCTTTCGTAATCTTCATCGGGTTCGAGATCACGATCGGAATGAGGATGATCAGCTCGAGCACGGGGAGGACGTAGCGAGGTCCAAAGATGAGTTTCGCTGGGAGCAGTGAATAGATTACGGCAGACAACAGGATTGCGATGGTGGCGGGAAGCCTGTGTTCCTGCTCCGACCTGTATCCATAACCTGGCAACTCGGACGGTGCTTGTTTATCTGTCATTGTTTTATATTAGAGTTGCAGCGAAGAATTGTCTCGCGCTCGTGAACTGTCGGGAGATTTTCAAGTTCCGGTCATTGAAGCACTCTTTTGTCGCCGTCTCGTTCTTTTAGGCGGGACTCGGGTGACTTCTCCGCGGTC
>JAJYVK010000373.1 GCA_021792075.1 Actinomycetes bacterium
AATTGCTCCGCACTCGGCTTGTCCATCGCCAAAGCTAGCCTATACATACATGCGGGAATGGTTGCGATCAGATCCTTTGTTCCAAAACCAGAGTGATGAAGATTGGCAACCATGAATGCTGAGCGTTGGTAGTCTAAGAATCGGCGATCGTTGTGGGCCATCACTTGCCTCAGCGCGTCCAGGTCGATCTTCTTAAAGTGAGCGTCAAGAGTGCGCAGATGGCTGATCAAATTCTGATTCATGTTGTCGGGGCTGTCGCCAACACACAAGAACATCCAGGATGAATCCGCGCCAAATCCCTCCAGATTTACCGATCCATCGTGAACGAAAGGCTCAGGCAATAAGCCAAAAAGCAAGGCGGTGTCAATATCTGGAGTGTTCGTTGCGAAATAGATCGGGGTGTCACCCGACACAACTGAAGACACCAGCTCCAGTCCCGCCCAAAAGGTATCAGTGGGGAATACACTCATAGCACGTTGGCCAATGGTATCAATTCACCTCATAGCTTACAACCGAATCGCGGCGCTAAATATAATGAGCGATTTTTCAACAGTTTGGCAACGTTTTGGGGCCGTAGTCATCTACGTACTGCACAATTTAGACACATCCACCCGGAACAAAGAATCTACAAATCAGACCTCGCACAAACTCGTAAGTACAGACCTCATATGATGCGTATCTCGTACCTAACCGACTGTTTGTGTCAATAGTACGCATCATTAGCCCAAATCGATTTAAGCACAGGGTGGTGGTGTTCCTTGAGTTGTTCCTAAAACAGTCACACGGTATACTGTTGACGTGAGTAGAATTTGCGTAACGTCGACACCGGAACTGGACGCCGCCCTAGAAGCCGCCCCCGGAGGCACGCCTGGTTACCTCCGACGCGCCGAAGTCCGAGCGACTTACAGCCTGGGCGGTGTATGGCTACCGTCAATGGGCCCAGACCGCAGCCAGGAAGACTAAGCTGGCCGCCTACAAGCAGATCGCCGAACAAGAGGCGAAAGACAGATATGCTGCCTTCGCTACCCGGCGAGCAGCCGAACTCCATCTAATTTGAGAGCTTCCGCGTACGATCTTTCTTGATCCATCGTGGTGTTGAATATTTGGTTTTACGGTATACTCTCAGTGTGAATAGATCCAGATTGATAATATCCGAGTTTGAGGTTAGGCCAACTGGCAGATTTCGGGATGGCCGGCCCACCTACTGGGTGCCCGCCGAGCTCCCAGAGGGGGCGGCGGATCCACTGCAGGCAACTCATCCGGGAATCGTTGAGAGCTTACTCTACATTAGGAATTGGATTCGCTCATGTTGCAGCAAACACTAGAAACTCGCGATTATTTTCGTACCGCCTCCCACGATGCGACACCGGTTGTTCGACGTCAAAGCCTGCTATACAATTGAGCTCGTGCTCAAAAATATATTCGTGCTGGGCGATATTGGCGGGTATGTCGATATTTGGCATCAGGCTCTAAACGCTATGGGTGTTGACCCCGACACCGGCACAATGCCTGATGAGACAACTGTAATCCAACTAGGTGATCTCGGACGGCTGAACCGGATTGGGGGCCGCGGAGACCGACGCATCTTGATCGAGACCGATCGCATTCTGCGCAAGAACCCCGGACGGTGGATCCAAATACTGGGCAATCACGATCTTGCTTACGCGGGAGGCCCCTACATCGAGGGCTGGGCTCCTCGAAGTGAAATGGACCCCATCAGCACGGATATCGTTCGCGATTGGCTAGACGAGCGGATCGTTCAATTAGTCGTTGGACTAATGACCCCTGACGGCCCTTGTATTGTCAGCCACGCCGGGTTAACTCTGCCTAATTGGCAGGGACTCGACACTCGAGATTGGCGTTCAGTAGTTAGAGCTTTGAACAACAAGGTTAACCCACAACTGCCGAATAACACCGTCACCGGACTGGTTTACGATGGCGGACGCGCCAATACTAAAGCCGACACGCTTTGGGCGTCATTAGTAGAAGAATTGTATGAGCCCTGGCTTGCCTACGGGCAAACAGAGCCGCTTCCTTTCAATCAAATTCACGGCCACTCGAGTTTCTGGAATTACAATGCCAACTGTTTTATGGACGACGTCCCAGAACAATGGCGACAAAAAATAACTATGGATTTCACTAATCGTAGGTCGGTGATGACGATAGGCCTCGGCGAGTGGGATGCACCAGCGCGATTTTGGGGTCTCGATTGGAGATGCGAGCAAGGGCCTCTGGGTTACCTACCTGAGGTCTTTCAAATTCCTACTACCGACACCTGCATTTGATTTCACGGCTCATCCGTCAGCAAGTCTATATGCAGGAACAAATCACTGGCTCTGTTCGTAATTTTCTGTCCTTGATGCCCTGTTGCGTATTTCGGCGTCTACTTTTACGATTGCTATATGAAGCCTTTCCGCACGCCTCTTCGGCTAAAGGCCGCTGTCTTTCAACGAACATCTCGAAACATGGTGCAAGGCGTAATGTGCGCTTACGCGTGCATGCTCAAGGGGGAAGTGTCATCGATGCCTTTTGTCTTGAGCGGGCTACAAGCCGCCCTGAGCGATTTCCTTCAAGTGCAAACTATTTGGGACCGCCTTACCCCGTCCGAGAAGAATGACTTGCTCGCCTCGCCACACGTCGTGCCGCTACCCGAACAATACTCAGCGGTCGCCATGCTGGAAGTGATACGGAATTCGCAATTCATCGATGATTCTCCAGTCGGATTAGAGAAGGTTTGTGACTTCTTGCAGCACGTATCCGCAACATCAGTAAATATTGCATTCACCTTATCTCGTCATCATGACGCACCTCAGTATTTGGTGGCGGAGTTCGGGTTGATGGCGCCAATCATGATCGGCTTGAGTCGACACTACGAAGCCAAGATAGCCGATCGCCAACAGCAATACAGTGAATCGAAACTGAAGGCGGCCTTCGGCAACTTCTTTTCAGACATCAAGATTTAATCTGAATTTAGTCTTGCTAGGGAGGTAACCGCAATCTCGAGTATTCCTCGTACACGATCTTGACTTACCCGCCGCGATAACGACTGCTGTACAACCCACTTCTCCCCTAAAAACAATGAGAATGGGGCAACTTGTGCCATTTCATGCGACGGCCTACTATTGCTGCATGCCAGTTTTTGGATCACGGCTAAAGAATCTGAGGGATCAACTTCGACAGGTAGACAGCGAGCTTCATACTTTGCGGGCCGAGCGCGACGTTGTTTCATCTTCCACT
>JAJYVK010000374.1 GCA_021792075.1 Actinomycetes bacterium
TATTTACGTCATGGTCGGGATAGTTGTGATGTTCATATTGGTGACCATCGACTATCACCAATTGGGAAGCTTGGGATTCGTCGTCTACGGTGGGGTGGTCCTTGCCCTCCTAGGGGTTTTGACGCCCTTTGGCAAGCGAGCGCTTGGTTCCCAACGTTGGTTCCAGTTCGGTCCTCTTCAGTTGCAGCCGTCCGAATTTGCGGCCCTTGCAATCATCCTGGCTATTGCAGCCTATCTTCAGGTTCACCAGGAAGAAGAGCTGGATGCGAAGATGCTGATCAAAATACTTGTGATTGCCGGTGTTCCGATGCTCTTGGTCGTTAAGCAGCCGGATATCGGAACGGCACTGGTGATGGGATTCGTGCTGCTCACGATGCTTATTTTAGCACGCGTGTCATTGGGTTGGCTGGCTGTCCTATTTGCGGTTGGCGCCATTGCAGTAGTTGCGATACTGGCATTGGGGGTTCTTCAGAAGTATCAGCTTCAAAGGCTCACCTCGTTTGTGAATCCGAACACATCAGCGCTTCAGAGTGGATACAACCTTACGCAGTCGAAGATCGCGATTGGCTCTGGAGGCCTCTTTGGGAAGGGGCTTTTCCACGCGTCACAAACAAACCTTTCTTACGTTCCAGAACAACAGACTGATTTCATTTTCACAGCCGTTGGCGAGCAGCTGGGATTTGTGGGTGCAGGAGGCCTTTTACTACTTTACGCTTACATGACCTGGCGAGTCTGGAGCGTCATGAGGAAAGCCAAGGATCCTCTTGGGAAGATGCTGGCCGGCGGCGTGCTGGGATTCTTGGCATTTTCGATCTTTCAGAATGCAGGAATGACCATGGGCATCATGCCAATAACTGGGATTCCCCTACCGTTTCTTAGCTATGGTGGATCAGCGGCGCTTGCCTTTTTTGCCGCAATAGGACTTGTGTTGAATGTCGGCATGAGGAATCCTCGATGAATGTGGAGATGTCTGGGGAAGAAAGTGAGCCGGTTGCTAGCGATCGGGCTTCGAAGCCGAGTGAGGGTGAGCCACAGCCCCTGCTCGGGCCGCCAGAGAGGCTCCCAATGTATCGTCAGGCGGTTGTGTCAGGCGTCGGCGTTAATTTGCCTGAGACCTTTGGCAGGCTTGAATTTGTCGAACTCGACGAGCCCAAGCGTACAGTGACCATCCCCATCTCTCTTGAACAAGCAGGCATCATCTCTGGACTGCTTTCCGGGATCAAGCCCCCACGCCCAATGATGGGTGATCTGTTTTGCGAGGTGATGACCGCCTTCGATTTCAGCGTAGCAGTTGTCCAGATAACGGGTGTGGAAAATGGGGTCTATCTGGCCCAGATCACCTTCGCGACGGCGTCCGGACGTCCGAAGATGTTCCCGTGTCGACCTTCGGACGGCGTCATACTTGCTCTTGGTCAGCCATTGCCGGTGCCGATATTGATCGACGAGGATCTCTTCGGTGGGAGCTGATGGCTACTGTAAGAGGTTTCCTTCCTGAGATATTCGCATCAGAATAGCGATCAGGACGTAGTTGGCTACCAGAGATGACCCTCCATATGCGACGAATGGGAGGGTGACACCCGTCAAAGGGAGCAACCTGACTATGCCTGCCATGATGAAGAAGGACTGAAGTCCGATTATCACGGTGAAGGAAGCGGCCAAAAGTTTGGAAAAGTCGTTCTTTGCTCGCAGCGCTGCACGCAGTCCGGCGCCTACGAGAATGAGGAACGCGAAAACGATTGCTGTAGTTCCGAGCAGGCCCATCTCTTCACCAATGGCCGCGAAGATGTAGTCGCTTGCAACCACGGGAATTAAAGTAGGATGGCCGCGGCCTAGGCCGGTTCCCCCGACTCCGCCGTAGCCTAAGGCGAACTGGCCCTGAATCAGCTGGTACCCTATGGTGGAGGCGTACTTCCAAGGGTTCAGCCATACTACTAAGCGGTCACGCACATGTGAGAAGAGGATCGAGGCTACGATCGTTCCCAATCCGAACAACCCGCCGCCAAGGATGAGATAGGTTTTCCTCGAGGTCGCAAGCCAGAGGGTGATGATAAAGACTAGAAAGATTAGCAGAGAAAAGCCCACGTCTCGCTCTGCGGTCATGATCAGCAGCGAGATTCCCCATGCGGCAAAGATCGGGCCAAGCGCTCGAACCTCTATCAGCGTCACCTTCTTGTCACCGCCGATCGGGTGGCCGAGCAGTTCGCGTTTTTCCACGAAGTAGGACGCGAAAAATACTGCCAAGAGGAGTTTTGCGGCCTCTACAGGTTGAAACGTCAGCGGCCCGAGATGTATCCAGAGGCGAACGCCGTTGATATTGACACCGAGTTTGGGAACTAGCGGCAGCATTAGGAGGGCGATCCCGCCGGCTCCCAACAGATATCGATAGCGGTCGAGGACCGCAGAGTTGCGGATGAAATAGAGTGATGCAAGATAACCGGCCACTCCGACAGCGCTCCAGATTGCTTGAAGGATTGCTTCGTGATAGTCGATTCTTGTGATCATTACGAAGCCGAGCCCGTTGAGGAGGGAGGCTACGGGCAGCATTATCGGATCGGCGTTCGGTGCCAGCCATCTGGTACCCAAGTGAGCCGTGAGGCTAAGAGCAAGGAGCACGGCAAGAATCGGAATGATGTTGCTCGGTATCGTTGCCGACTTGCCCAAGGATGCGACGACATAGGCGGAGATGGTGATGATTATCGAAATGATCAAAAGACCGAGTTCGGTGGTGCGTCTCTTGTTCTTCTTCCCCAAATGAAACTTGGAACGCCAGTCGGAATTGACTGGACGTGGCCTCGTTAATAGGTTTCCTGTGCTCATATAGGCTCGCTTATTTGCGTCATGAATCTGCGCTAAACGCATATTAGCAGGTGGTCGTGGTGACGACTGTCTTCACTACTGGCACCCTTATCGAATCTTTAGCATTGCACGCACATAAGTTGCTCAATGCAGCATAAAACCAAATAGCCTTTTTACATGGACTCTGTGTCTGAACTTGAGGTTGAAAGCTTTGGGAGCTACCGTTACATAAACCGCGAACTGTCGTGGCTTGACTTTGCCTCTCGGGTGCTTGATTTGGCCGAGGACAAGACCGTGCCACTGCTAGAGAGAGCCAAGTTTTTGGCAATTCTTTCAGACGGTTTGGATGAATTCTTTCAAGTAAGAGTAGCGGGGCTCAAGGATCAGCTGGCGGCGGGAGTCCGGTCTTTGAGCCCGGATGGCCTCAGTGTCAAAGAG
>JAJYVK010000375.1 GCA_021792075.1 Actinomycetes bacterium
CTTGGAATGGTCAACATTCCTGGAGACATCGGCGATGTGCTCCAGCACAACACCGCATTAAAGGTGGATCTCAACACGCTAAGCTGGATCGGCCTTACATCCCCTGAGACCCTTGTCATGCTCGCTTCGGAAAGCTCCCCGTACTCCACCTTCGCGGAGCTGAAAGCGGCAAAGCAAACTGTGGTTTACGGGGGTTCGAAGAGTGGCATCAGCTGGGTAGGTGGCGCCACGCTTCTCAGGGCTTTCAACATCCAGACCAAATTCCTGACCGGTTATGGAAGCGAAGTCCAGGTATCCCAAGGACTTGTTTCCAATGAATTCGATGTCTGTTTCGGCGACATTGCTGGCGCCTTCTATTCCGATATCGTAAGCCACAAGGCCAAGCTGCTGCTGGTGTCAGGGCCGTCCTCTGTGCCAAGCGTTGAAACGGCAATATCTGGCGTTCCACAGGCACCCCAGATCGAGTCCCAACTCTCTGGCAGTGCCAAAGCCGCAGTCACCGAGGCGTTTGCGCTGGGCAACATCGGATTCGGTTTTGCGGGTCCTCCGGGGCTTCCTGCGAACAGGCTTGCTGCGCTTAGGGCCGCATTCATGAATGCCATGTCCTCTTCGTCTGTCAAGGCGGAGGCGCTAAAGCAAAGCTTGTCGCTTGGTCCGATGGATGGGGCCACTCTAGCTCAGAAAGTTAGCGCCGCTGAGAGTTCGGCAAGCGTTCTTTCCTCGTACATCCAATGATTAAAAGCTCTGCCGGCAGGTTGGCTGACAGAGCTTTGATGATTTTGATCACATGAAGCAGATGAGACGAGTACATGGGCTTCGGCTTTCGTAATGGAAGCTGATCATCGGATCGAGGAGAGGCAATGAGCACCACCCGGGTGACAGCTACCCATTACGATGTTCAAAAGAAGCGGCGAAGCAGTTTCTTATATGAGTGGACAAAGCATTACCGCACAGTCGTTCAGGGGAGCGAGGTGCAGCTTTTTGATACCGCGCGCCGAATGAGGCGTGGCGTGTATATTGGGGAAGAGGCCGGTCGCCCCTCGAGGACGATTGACGCCACTGTGCACGAAATAGATCCGGGAATAACCTCCACAATCCATCGGCACTCCTGGGACGCAACCGTCCTCTGCATCGGGGGGTGGGGTTGGACTGAGATCGCCGGTCAGAGGATCAACTGGGGTCCTGGGGACGCGCTGCATGTTCCAGCCTGGGCTTGGCATCGACACGGAAACGAAGGGGACCAGATTGCACGCTTTCTCACCGCCTCTTCAGAGCCATTTTTAGAAACTATGGGCATGGCCATACTCGAAGAAGCCGGAGACACCCCCGTTGAAAAGCTGGGGTCCAGACCTGGCTTTACAGAATCTGTCGAAGGTGATGATCCTTTTGCAGTTCGCATCAAACGGCTGGCATCGGATCAACTTGAGCAGATGGCTGGGAGGCTTCACACCAGTTGGGACGATATTAAGCTGCTCAGGGCGCCACGAGAGCAAAGAACCTCATTTTTGGTGGACAAATCTATCGGATTTGCCACTTCCGGCCTCACCATGGTGGTGGCTGAGTTCGCTCCGGGAAGGGGGCAGAAGTTCATCCATCGCCATCCCGGCGAGGCCTGGCTCTACGTCCTCGAAGGCCATGGCCACTCCATCGTTGGATATGAGCCAAACAGGTGCGAGGAGCATCCCTGGCAAAAAGGCGATCTTATTGTTGTGGACCACTTCTTGTGGCACCAGCACTTCAATGACGATAAAGAAAATGTGGCACGGCTGGTGCGGATGCACATCTTTGACTCCCTACTCCAGACCATGCGGGCAATCTGCTATCCGCTCGAGCTTTTAGAAGAGCCTGCAGATGCACACACTGCAAAGGATCAGCAGATCCCTCCGGTGTGGCCAGATGAGACTCCGCGGCCGAAATGGCCTTGATTTCCAAATGCAGATGCCCTAACCTGCGGTTTCTGGCCGCCACATTCGCTCCGCCAGGTTGGAAGACGAGAAGTGTCAAGGCTCCGTTGGCAGATATGGCATTGCAGCCAAACGGAGTCGAGATCTAATGAGATAGTGAGGTGAAAATGCCAGTCAGCAACGAGCGCAAGCTTTCCGAGTATGCTCCGGGCACTCCGAAAGGCCTTCCTGGGATGGAATACCCTGCTCCCAGACATCCGTTCTATCTCCGCCAGGAGAGATGCGATGATGTAGATGAGTTGATGCCCCTGGCTAGATCCGTGGCCAGGAGGCGTTATGGGAGAGCAGCTCTTGGACCTACGATTCCGGGAGACAAGATCCTCATCATAACCTATCCGCATCAGAACGACGTGGTGTTTGAGGCGGTTCGCCGAGCGTTGCTCGAAGAAGGCGCGGAGAGTGTGGATCGCATCGATGTCACGGATCTGGGGATGGAGGTGAAGAACTACAGTGCAGCTGAGGGCTGGAGAGAGATTACAGATCGTCTTCCGCCGATGGTCGAAAGCGGTGTCGAGTTCAACGTCGCAGCTGCTACATTGAAGAACTACCTTGAGGATCGCCCTGGTTATACGGCGGTTCTAGCAGGTGAAGCGGGTCGCCGCCACTGGAAGAGAGCTGCAGGGCAGAGGGTTCGCAATAACTGGATGTATGCGACCTACGAGGATTTCATCTCCAAGGCGAACAGCTTTCCAGATGAGCTCTGGCGGACTATCGACCTCAAAGTAGTTGACGCCTTCGCCGATGCGTCGGAAGTCCACATCACATCCCCCGAGGGAACCGACATCGGATGGAAGGTTACCGAACAACAAGCGGCACTCTGGGTCCAAGGCGCGTTCCAGTCAGGGCATATAATCGGCTCCACGATCCAAGGAATCCGCTTTGGCCACCCGGTCGAGACCTTCCTCCAGCAGGCTGACTCACTGTACCAGACTCTCAATGGCGTAGTCGCCGGGGTAAGCAACCACACTGGTTACTTTCCTCACATCGAGGTGAATGTCGAGTGCGGCCAGATCAAAAATATAGTTGGCGGAGGCCGCTATGGTGAGCTTTGGAGAGAGGTGGTTGAGAGGTACAATGACTACCATTACCCAGGCTTTCCTTATCCGGGCTGGCACTATTTCAACGATGCCTCTATTGGAACCAATCCCAAAAGTTACCGCCAAATCGAGACTTTGTGGAACTACAACGATTCCTGGACCAATCTGCCCGAAAGGGCTCAAGCTGGAGTCATAGACTTTGGCTTTGGTGCTGAGCACTGGGACCAGACATT
>JAJYVK010000376.1 GCA_021792075.1 Actinomycetes bacterium
AGCCAACCAACCTTACGACATGAAAAAGGTCATCACAGCCACCCTCGACGACGGTGAATACTTCGAGTACTTTCCTCACTGGGCTAGAAACATAACGTGTGGCTTTGGGCGGCTCAATGGATATGTTGTCGGTATCGTGGGCAATCAGCCAAGTGTCCTTGCTGGCGTACTGGACATCGACTCTTCAGAGAAGGCGGCGCGCTTCGTGCGCAGCTGTGATGCCTTCAACATACCGCTTGTCACATTCGTGGACGTTCCGGGATTCATGCCCGGCGTAGATCAGGAGTATGGTGGAATCATTCGGCATGGAGCCAAGCTGCTCTATGCCTATTGCGAAGCGACAGTGCCGAGGGTCCAGGTAATCACCAGAAAGGCCTATGGCGGTGCCTACGTGGTCATGAACTCCAAGTCAGTTGGAGCAGACTTTGCCTTTGCCTGGCCTAGTGCAGAACTGGCGGTGATGGGCCCCCAGGGCGCCGTAGAGGTTGTGCACAGACGGGAGCTTGCCCGTTCGGAGGACCCAATCCAAAGGCGGCAGGAGCTGGTCGATGAGTACATCGATCGCTACGCCAACCCCTACATCGCGGCTGAGCGCGGGTTCGTGGACGACGTTATCGATCCTGCGGACACCAGAAAGATCCTGATCTCCTCACTGGAGATGCTGAGGACGAAACGCGAGGAGCTTCCCCGTCGAAAGCACGGGAATGTGCCTCTTTAGGAGTGGAAATGAAGCCTGAGTACACAGGCGTAGAGCCTGACGAAGAGACGGTGGCAGCCGTCGTCTCGGCGGCGGTTATAGAGATCCTCTCGAGGCGCAGAGTGGTCGAGACCAAGGTTGCTCAGGACTCTGTCGCCTGGAGATTTTCTGGCCGATGGTGGAATCAGCCGATTGCGATCGGGCGTAGGCGCCCCAACAGGTTCTGAAACGGGCTCACCGCCGATCAGCTGGCTACCGAGGTCAAGATGTCGCCCTGGTTGCAAGGGGGGTGTGAGGAAGCGAGGGCCAGGTGAAAATGGAGTCAGCGGGAGAGAAATCGGGGCTCTGTATCTCTCGAATATAGCGCCGCACGTTGACACGACGGAGCATTAGGGATCTGTAAAGCCCGGCCGCGCTGGTATCTAAAGCTAGCTGCACTCCAATTATCCTGTTGTCCTTGAGATACAAGCTCCGAACCGATCCTTTGGTTCCACCCTTGACAACCTCGTCAGCCCCTTGGATCGTGCCGATAGCCACAACGGGAACCCCAAGATGCTTCAAGCTGTTCATCGACTCTGCACCTTCGTAGCGGACCTTAGAGCCGAGCGCATTGGCCGCCGCAACCCGCCCCTGTGCAACGGCATTGGGAAAGATGGCATGCACGTACCTTTCCCCGGAGAGCAAATCCGCTGCCTCGGCCACGTCCCCAGCGGCATATACGTCTTTTATCGGCGTGCCCATATACTCATCGACCTGCACGCCCCAACCAACGGCAACGGGAGTGCCAGCTAGAAACTCGACATGCGGTCTGACACCGGTGGCAGCCACGAAGAGGTCCGCATGTTCCACCGCTCCGGAATGGAGCCTGACCGATGTGACTTCAGGTTCACCAAAAAATTCGTCGACGCTTACTCCAAGGCGAAGATCCACTCCCCGCTCCATCAGCGCTGTCTCGACAACCGAAGCGGTCTCTTGATCCAAGATCCTTGGCATCACCCAGGATTCACGCTCTATAACAGTGACTTTGAGACCAAGCTCGACGAGAAGAAGCGAGAGTTCGACTCCGATCAGTCCGGCTCCCACTATCAGAGCTTTAGAGGCTTCGCCCCGACGAACCTTTCCTACGAGCTCATTTGCTGTCTTTAGCGATTTGAAATCCAGTACACCTGGCTTATCCGCACCTTTGATCGGGGCATAGAGCCGACTTCCCGAAGCAATTATGAGAGCTTCGTAGCCAACGCGCCCCCCGTCTTGAAGAACCACTTCGCGATTGTCGCAGTCGATACCTGAAACCACGGCTTCACGGCGTTCGTCGATTCGAAGCTGCTCAGCTATGTCGACCCCCTTCCAGTAGAGGGTCTCTTCTCTTCCTGTGAGGAAGTGGTCAGCCATGGCTGGCGGAGAATACGGGGGGTAGGGCTCCGCAGAAAGCGATGTAACCTCACATGCAGGATCCAACCGGCGCAGAGTCTCAGCAGCGCTGATGCCAGCCGGGCCGGTTCCAATTATGACTGCTCGCATCACAGTGTCCCGAAAGCTATATCGCTCAAAGTGGGAATCAAATCCTTGATCAGCTTTTCCAGAGCTGTAACCAGCAAAGAACCCTCGAGCAGCCCCTCAACTGACGGCTCGGCCGAGAGGGCAAGCTCGTCGAAGGGAAGATAGCTTTTTGACTCAAAGGCGATTCCCGCTGGGTCAGCCTCCAGATAACTCCTCACCCGAAAGACGTCATTGTCCGAACGCACCCTGTTGACTACAAGGTGCAGATGGTCTATTCCGAGCTCGCGGGCCAATAGCGCCGACCTAAGTCCTACGTCAATCGCATTGTAGGAAGGCTCCACTACCACCAGCGCCTGATCAAACCCCCGGGCGAGTGAACGGCCGAAGTGCTCGAGCCCGGCGTGGGTGTCCATCAGCACGACCTGGGTTGCAAGCACCCCCATCGTCCTCACCGTAGCAGACAAGAGAGAGGTCTCAGGGCAAAGGCAACCTGAACCCGCCGACTCTACGCCACCCATCACGAGCAGCCGCAGGTTATCGAACGCAGGCGATGCGATCCTCTCCAGTACGTCTCGGACATCCGGATTAAGCCGGAGCATCCCACCTGACTCACCCGGGGCCGCTCCTGTCTTCTCGCTTATATACTCCTGCGCAGAGGCCAACCGGGTCAATCGAGAAATGGCGGAGCGATCAAGCCCTAATGTCGCAGCCAGGTTCATCTGCTCATCGGCATCCACTGCAAGCACAGCCAAACCGCGACGGGCAAGAAGGTGCGAAAGCAAGGCGGTGATCGTCGACTTGCCAACGCCTCCCTTGCCAACCACTACAATTCGCCCGTTCTCTACTTTAGGCAGCTCCGAACTCAATTGTGGGGCCGAATGCTCGATAGCAGTGAAAGCCATCTTGCTCACCCCTTGGTTCCTGCGGCTGCCATCTCCCCAACCTGTATCAGATCAGGCTCCTGGTAAGGCAACTGCAACTCCTTGCGCTTTGTCTCTATGTGACGGCGAATTATCACAGAAGCTTTGATC
>JAJYVK010000377.1 GCA_021792075.1 Actinomycetes bacterium
TTCGTATCCATCGAAAAGGCGCAGAAACAACTTGGCTTTCACCCACAGTATTCAAATAAACAAGCTCTGATACGCAATTACAAATGGTATGTAGCTCACCGTGATCACTTTACACACACCAGCGGTGTATCTCATCGTGTACCATGGAAGCAAGGCATGCTGCGCTTAGCAAAGGTTTTCTTCTAGAGCAGAACAAACAGCAGCGAGAAACATGCCAAGAGATATATGGCAAACATAACTACAATGAGGAAGTGAGGAAAATCACATGAAACTCCACGGCATTATTCCACCACTGGCGACGCCATTTACCAGAGACGAAGCAATCGACGAAACAACACTGCGACACGAAGTCGACAGGGTAATACGCACCGGAGTTCACGGCATCACAGTCACGGGAAGTACAGGGGAAGGCCACACTCTCACAATCGATGAACTCGTGCGAGCAAGCGCAGCAGCGGTTGAAGCTGCTGATGGTCGAGTGCCAGTTATCACCGGCATCATTCGTGATAGCACAAGGGATGTCATCACCTGTGGCCAAGCGGTAAAAACAGTGGGGATTTCAGCGATTCAGGTGACGCCTGTGCACTACCTCTTCCAGCCTGACGAAGAAGGATCGATCGACTTCTATCGCCGTATTGGAAACGAAGTTGGGCTGCCAATCGTGATTTATAACGTCGTACCTTGGAACACGCTCAGTCCAGAAGTCGTACTGCGCTTGAGCGAGCTTCCTCAGGTCGTTGCAGTAAAACAAAGTGGTGGGGATATTCACAAGCTCGCCCGACTCCTCACCCTAGCAAGCGACCGATTGACAATTCTCACCGCGGTCGATGACTTGCTCATGCCTTCTTTCCTGTTAGGAGCACATGGTGCCGTCGCCGCCATTCTGACTGTCCTCCCCGAGCTGTGCTGTCAGCTGTGGGATGCTTGCCAGTCGGGCCAGTTGGAACGTGCTCGTTCTCTCCACGAGCGAATTCTGACGGTATGGAATGCCCTTGCAGCTCCCGATCTGCCAGCCCGCGTCAAAGCGGCACTAGCTCTCCTCGGCCATCCCGTTGGAGGTCCGCGACACCCACTACGGCCTGTGAGCCCTACCGTCGAAGAAGCTATCCGGCACGCGCTCGTCCATACGCAGCTATTACCAGCTCAGATTTCTGGGCAGTAGCCAAGATTGGGCAGAAGCCCCTTTATCAATCCCTGAACTGCACCATTCCGATTGACCTTCAGCGTAGAAGGCAGGTAGCATGTGGAACTCGGGGCTGTAGCTCAATTGGGAGAGCATCGCCCTTGCACGGCGGAGGTTAGGGGTTCGAGTCCCCTCAGCTCCACCCGATATATTGTGTTGGCTCTAGGCTGTTAGCCCGTGGCCTGACGTATACTGCTGTCGCTGATTTAACCAGAGAATACTCCCAAACAGCTCTAGGGCGCGTCACACTGCGGCTACCTTCATTCATGGCGCAAAGCCTCGATCGGATCGAGGCGAGCCGCGGTTCGTGCTGGGTAGAATCCGAAAAAGATACCAACGAGGGCAGCGAAGCTAAAAGCGAGTGCTACAGAAGCTGGAGCGATAACCGTTGTCCATTTCGCAAAATGACTTACTCCAATAGAGACTGCGAAGCCAAAGAAGATTCCCACGATTCCTCCAACAATCGATAAGGTTACCGCTTCTACAAGGAACTGCAGAAGGACATCTCGTGAACGTGCACCAACTGCCATACGAATACCAATTTCGCGCGTACGTTCAGTTACTGAGACTAACATAATGTTCATAATGCCAATGCCACCGACAAGTAAGGAAACGGCGGCAACTGCAGTGAGCAGCGTCGTAATAGTATTCGTTGCTGATTGAGCAGTATTGAGAATTTGCTGAAGATTACGCACAGTAAAATCATTGGCTTGCCAAGAGGCCAAATGGTGCGTTTGGCGCAAAACAGCTGTGATATCGTTGATCACTGGTTGAATATTTGAAGCTTTATCTACCTGCACTTGAATTTGATTGACATTGGATGTCCCAAAGAGACGCAGTTGTGCTGTCGAATAAGGGATGAGGATGATGTCATCCTGGTTAAAGAATCCATTATTCCCTTTTGGCGCCAATACACCGATGACTTGAAAAATGACATTACGAATCCGAATACGTTGCCCGATGGGATTAGTATTCGGAAACAAATTCTGGACTACGGTCTGCCCTAAATCTGCTACCGGAACATTATTTGTCTCATCTGTCTGGGTAAAGAAAGCGCCACTAGCGACTTGATAATCTTGAATTGTCTGATAATCCGGATAAACTCCTTGAACACGTGTATTCCAGTTTTGCCCATTGAAAACGACCTGCGCTTGGCCAGTTACCACAGGACTCAACGCAACAATGTCAGGAACCTGCTGAGCAATCGCTTGAACATCTTTATCAGTGAGAGTCGGTCGCCCTCCGAGGCCGGTTTGTACGCCACCAATATCGGCGCTGCCAGGCTGAATCGTCACCATATTCGTGCCAAGGCGTGAAAGCTGTGCCGCGACATTCGCCTTTGCCCCTTGACCAATAGCAATGACGACAATAACAGCACCAACACCAATGATAATGCCCAACATCGTGAGAAATGAGCGAAGTTTGCTCGAAAAGAGTGCCTCAAGTGCAGAAAGAACGCTCTGCCCAATAGAAGTGAGAATGGAGGTACGCCCTTGATGTGCAAGAGGCGGAAGCGGGCGCAACCGCTCGATGAGCGGAGTAACTGGAGTCTGTGTTGTTGTGCTCACTCATGTACCTCTTCATGACCAACGACTGGCAGTGTTTGTAAAACGTCCCGAGCCTGACGTGGCGCAGCAATTACCGTATCACGTAAAATGCGTCCATCACGGAAGATGACATTACGTCGACAATAGCTCGCAATATCCGGCTCGTGAGTAACCAGCACGATAGTAATTCCAGCCCTATTGAGATCTTGGAGTATTGCTATTACTTCCACGCTGGTACGGCTGTCAAGATTGCCGGTCGGCTCATCGGCAAGGATGATCGCTGGATCATTGACAAGACTTCGCGCGATCGCTACACGCTGCTGTTGACCACCTGAGAGTTCACTTGGCCGGTGGTGAGCTCGATCTGCCAACCCAACCAATGCCAACGCTTGGAGCGCGCGTTCGCGCCGCAGCCCCCCAGGAACTCCGGCATAGAGCATAGGCAGCATGACATTTCCTAATGCGGTCTGCTTCGGCAATAGATTGAACCCTTGGAAA
>JAJYVK010000378.1 GCA_021792075.1 Actinomycetes bacterium
ACCACCCCGAAGAAGACTCAGACCCAACGTCGGGTACAATACCATCAATTGTAGGTCACTCACCGATACGCTGCTCTCGGCGGTCCGAGGCTTGCCTCACTGGATGCCTATCTTCACAATCTCGACCCGGAGAAAGCCCCCAGGCGACTCATACTCGACTATCTGGCCTTCGCCCTTACCAAGAATGGCCTTGCCGAGAGGAGAGTGTGGCGACACGACCGCAACGTCCGGCCTCTTCTCCTCGATGGAGCCGATGAGATACTGCTCCGAATCCTCATCACCCTCGTATCGAAGATGGACGATCGAGCCTGTGGTGATCGTCATGGATTGGTTCTCGTCCTCCACTATCTCAGCCTCGGCCAAAAGAGCCTGGATCTGGCGGATTCGAGCCTCCATCTTCCCTTGGGCATCCCTAGCGGCGTGATAGTCCCCGTTTTCTCGTAGGTCGCCCAGAGCGCGGGCAGCTCCGATAGCAGTAGCAATCTCGATCCTTCCTCGGGTAGTGAGGTCGTGGAGCTCTGCTTGGAGTCGTTCATAGGTTTGACGGGATAGTTTCGTTTCGGTCACTTAATACAAAGTAGTAGCTAGGATCAGTTTTGTAACTGCATGGGACAGCGGTCGCGGCATGAATTTCAGTAAGATTCTATTTGACATTGGTCTTTTTAGACGTAAAATTGTTTGGCTTTGAACAAAAATGGATTTGCTTCGTATAACGTAATTATTCTGTGAGCTTGCGCTGATTTGGCGTGAGCTGTTGCGACCGGCCACCCTAGTGGGCGGTCTTTTCTTTATAGCTGGATTATCTGACAGTGAGGTTGATGGGTGGCTCGATACAGAGTTGGTTTGATTGGCGGCGACGGAATCGGTCCGGAGGTCATCGGTGAGACCGTCAAGGTGATCAAAGCTGCCGGCGTAGAGCTCGACACAGTAGAGTACGACCTCGGTGCCGACAGGTATCTGCGTACCGGAGACGTGCTGCCCGACGAGGTCCTTCTTGAGATAAGGGCTTTGGACGCAGTCTTGTTAGGTGCAGTTGGGCCGCCGATAGGATCTACGCAGGTGCCGTCTGGAATTCTGGAACGAGGTCTTTTGCTCAAGCTCCGCTTCGAGTTGGACCTCTATGTAAATATGCGGCCGTTTGTCACCCCAAAAGGCTGGAACCGCTTCAACATCGACCCAATGGACATAGTCGTGATCCGTGAGAATACCGAGGGACCATACGTCGGGGAAGGCGGTTTGCTCAGAAAGGGTACGAAGCACGAGGTCGCGACTCAGGGATCGCTCAACACCAGATTCGGCGTAGAGCGGGTTGTTCGCTACGCCTTCGAGCTGGCTTCCTCGAGGCAGAGGAGGCATCTTAGCCTGGTCCACAAGACGAATGTGTTGACATATGCTGGCGATCTATGGCAGAGGACGTTCAATGACGTTGCGGCTGAATTTCCCGATGTCGAGACCGCTTATAGCCATGTAGATGCCGCGTGCATTCACATGGTCGAGAACCCCACCAGGTTTGACGTAATTGTCACGGACAATTTGTTTGGAGACATTCTCACCGATCTCTGCGGGGCCGTATCAGGCGGCATCGGACTGGCTGCTTCAGCAAATCTCAATCCTGATCGGACCGGCCCTTCTCTTTTTGAGCCGGTACACGGTGCGGCGCACGACATCGTTGGTACCGGAAAGGCAAATCCCATGGCAGCTATCCGATCTGGGGCTCTGATGCTTGAGTTTCTTGGTGAGAGAGAGGCTGCTTCGAAAATCAACAGGGCCTTGGAAGAGTATGAGATTCCTGGAGGGGCCAAGACCAGCGCCATTGGTGACGCAATTGCGGAAAGGGTGTAGAAGATGCCGATTACTGAGACTGAAAAGATCTGGATGGATGGACGACTGGTTGATTGGAAAGATGCCAACATCCATGTCCTTACGCACGGCCTCCACTATGGTTCGGGCGTATTCGAGGGCATAAGGGCATATCAGACGGATAATGGCCCCGCCATTTTCCGCCTTGAAGACCATATTGCCCGACTTTTCGACTCGGCGAAGATTTTCATGATTGAGATCCCATTTTCCCAATCCGAGATAGTCGATGCAGCCAAAGCCGTCGTCAGGGAGAACAAGCTCGAGAGCTGTTACATGAGGCCGATCGTCTTTCTTGGCTACGGGGAGATGGGGCTCAATCCTTTGCCGTGCCCTGTTTCTGTTGCAATAGCTGCATGGCCGTGGGGAGCTTACCTCGGGGACGACGGCACTCAGAATGGCATCAGGCTCAAAGTCTCCTCATGGCAAAGGCATGCTCCCAACGCGCTGCCACCGGCTGCCAAGGGGACCGGCATGTACCTGAATTCGTCAATGGCTAAGGTTGAGGCTGTGAAAGCAGGATATGACGAAGCGATACTGATGTCTTCACAGGGGTACGTCTCTGAATGCACAGGTGAGAACCTTTTTGTGATCAAAAAGGGGGAGATCTTTACTCCCCCAACCTCGGCAGGAGCTCTCGAAGGCATCACCCAGTCGTCGGTAATTCGTTTTGCCAAAGATCTAGGTTATGAAGTCTCCGTCGAGAATCTTCTTCGTAGCGATCTTTATACGGCCGACGAGATCTTTCTCTGTGGCACTGCAGCAGAGGTTGTGCCGGTGTCGTCCGTTGACGATAGGGTTGCTGGCGACGGAAAGCCGGGTCCGGTGACAAAGGCTTTACAGTCGATGTATTTCGATGCAGTCAGGGGTCGGCTGGATGCGTATAAAGACTGGAATACCTATGTCAGCTGAGCATGTGCCAGGCCTACCGAAACGGGTTGACATCTATGACACGACGCTGCGTGACGGATCCCAGCAGGAGGGGCTCTCGCTCAGCGTCGAAGACAAGTTGAAAGTTGCGCGGCAGCTCGACAGTCTTGGTGTTGCCTACATCGAGGGCGGCTGGCCCGGGGCCAATCCCAAAGATGAGGAGTTCTTCAAGAGGGCGCCCAATGAGCTAAAGCTTACGACTGCGAAGCTTGTGGCGTTCGGTTCGACAAGAAGGGCGACTACGAGGGCAGATCAGGACCCGACTCTGAGATCGCTGGTTGAAGCCAATACCTCGAGCGTCTGCATAGTGGGCAAGGCATGGGACTACCACGTGGAGAAGGCTCTTCGGACGACCCTCGACGAAGGTGTAAGAATGGTCGCGGACTCAGTCGCTTTTCTACGTGGTCAGGGAATCGATGTCTTTTTGGACGCG
>JAJYVK010000379.1 GCA_021792075.1 Actinomycetes bacterium
GCCTACGATCCTCCTCCAATCAACTTTAAGCCCTCTGACCTCACGGTTTCCGACAGTGTGAAAGCAGACTACTTAGCGGTGAAAGACACAAGTGGGAACTCGGTGCTGGCTGGACTTGTGTCTGGGAGCATGGACTACACTATTGCTGCCCAAACCTACCAGGTCACGGGACTTGAACAGCCTCCGCAACCAACAATAACCGTCACCTCTGGAAATGCGGTGAACGCACCGAATCCTTCCGGAGATGCCAACCAGATCGCCGGAATGCTCACCAATATCTCTATACCGGATGGCTATATGGCGACGAAAGCTACCGTAATTGCCAGAATGGGGGCGCTCGAAATCAAGCCCGCTCCGAAAGCGTACAACGTCAGTGTTCAAATAGGCGGTCAGCAGCTTATTTTTGGTGCTGACAGCACGATACCAAACGTCATACCGCCCGGTCTGTCCACTGTGGATCTCAACGGTCAGCGAGATAATGTGGCAGTCGCCATTGGCTGTGCCGTCATCGATCAATACCAGGTCACCATCGAGGTTACATGTGTTCTCACGAGCGAGACTTTCACGAAGTGGCAACTCGATACCTACTCTACGATCTATCAGTCCTACCTCCGACTGCAGAGCGACTACCAACAGGCGCTCAGCCAGGCACAGCAGGCCGCTCAAGGTACCAACTATGGAGGCTCAAGCCCCGATGAGAACCAGAGGATCATTTCCCAGGAATTGAAGCGGGAATTAATCTCACTCATATCCAACAGTGAATTGGATACGCCTCCAACACCCATGACAACTGACGACCCGGGCCTCGCTCCGCCTTCTTCTGGGGGTGGAGCTCCTGGTTCGGGGCAAGGTGCATCTGGATCTCAATCCAGCACGCAGAACGTCGCATCGTCTTCCCCAACTGCTCAGTCATTGATGAATTTTACGCCCGTGGCCGAGCAGGGACCTATGATCCGCTTTTTGGAGGAAGCCTTCGAATGGGATCAGATGCAGTATGTCTTCTATCCCTACTATTGGATGGACAAGGACGAGTGGTTCAATCTTGCACTTTTGGAGGACAGTGATCCCTTGTTCGCGCAATTTTTAAGATCGGGTGCTGCCCGGGTAGTGGTGCCGGTAAGGCCGGCCTTCAATGACGCGGTTCTTTACTACCTCCAATACGGCCAGGTGTGGGATGGAGCGGGAGTTCCATCTGTTCATGATCCGCTCTACCTTCCAATAGCTTCCGAGCTTGCTCAGCTGGACCAGCAACCTCAGCAGGAGGTGCTGGTGGGCGAAACTTGGCAGATGCGTCTTCCCACCACGCTTGTCATGCTTAGGTCAACCCCGACGCTGCCGAGTTGGACGCTCGATCCGAACTCGCTTGAAGTCACCGCATCTTCCTGAATCCAACGTCAGAGACTTGAATGACGACGCAAAATAAGCATCTTGACCCCTCCAACATCCAGTTCCTGTCCTTTCAAGGAGGAGGCGGGAAAGGCTTTGCTTATCTGGGAGCTATCAAGGCTCTTGGTGAGATTATCAAGTTGCCAAGCCTGGACCAGTCTACTAACAATAAAAAACAGATCCTTGGCGTAGCTGGCGCGTCAGCAGGTGCCCTGACCGCGATGATGGTGGCTATCGGAATGTCTCCGGATGATATAAGAGAAAGTTTGAAACGAAATTTCATTGATTCACTAAAACTGGGTCAGGCTTTCAACATATCACGAGGTCCATCGAAAAACGTCACGGTAACTGATACGGCCATATACACCCGTTCCAGCGTCCCGCGGGTACTTGATGCCGTTGGCGAGATGGTGAAGTGGATGTTTCCCTACGAAGCGATACTCAAAGAAATAGCCAGCTTGGTAGCCTCGGCAGTTACATCCGACCATCCCCTAGGCGAACTGCTTTTTTCGGAACCTGATATTGCGGTTAAGGTGATGTGGAGCGACTTAGGTCTCTGCGCTGGAGGGCTACTGAGATCGTTTATTTACGACCAGCTGAACAAGCTCATTAGTGCGCGTGGTAAGACCAGCAGCTACAGCGCTAATACTTTGACATTTGCTCAGTTCGCTAAACTGACGAGCGTAAGGCTGGTAGTGAGCGCTACAAATGTTGTCAACGGCATCAATATTTTATTCACCGAGGACTTCCCGGAGAATTTTCCCGTGGCTGAGGCGGTGGCAATATCGGCAAGCTTTCCCGGGATATTCAAACCCACTTGGATAGACAAGGCCATCTTTCAAGGGAGTTCAAGCGCGACCTATGGGGATCCGGCGGCGCTACAGGGATACTGGGCTGACGGTGGAATTATCGACAACTTTCCTCTACACGCTTTCGACGGCTACGCCATGAGCGGATCGGCACCGAACTACCCTTGGTCGGCCGCCGAGGTCAGTTCGGAGGAGCTCAACCCAACCATGCTTGGCTTCCAACTAGTCGCAGGATCCTCCCCAACACCTAACACTACCGTTACTGGAGTTCAACCTAAGGAAATATGGCTCGGCAACTACTTTACGGACCTTTTCGGGGCTCTCACACAGCAGAACTCCGATGGATGGGTGCGTTCAAAGAAGGAACGGGCGCAGACGATACAAGTACCTGTGGGCAAGCTCACTACCACGGATTTTTCCCCGCCTCCGGATATCATTGATGCGGCAGAGGAGCTCGGATACCAAGCCACAAAGCTCTACTTCAATGCGTCGTGATTTTAGCTTCTGCCCCTTTTCGATGACTAGCCAGATTTGCTTGCCACAGGTTTCAACGGATAGTGAAGGGCTCCTTTTAAGTTTTTTCGACGTCAGTTGCGGCGTGATCTTTGGCGAAAAAAACTACCAACATGAAGTGACCCGTGGCTATGTAGATGCCGTATAGCTTCCATCGATTCATGTTTAATTGCCGAAGCTGATCGGCTTGGAGACGGTGTCCTTTCAAGAGGAGGTGCTGGTGGGGCGACTTTCACACTGGAGCCGCCTGACCTAAGCAGGTGAGAACCCGGCGGTAGAGATCACCGGTGCCTGCTACAGCGTGAACATGATTTTATCGTTCTCATCTTGGAGGCAAGGTGTGTTTGCGTATTGTAGGAGGTGGCAAACATACGGTCGAATCGCTGAGTCTGGCGCTCACCAGATGGACTTGACTAGCGGCTAGAGAGCGAAAACAAAAGGATGCCTAAGAATTCCTAGGTTTTCTGGAATGGAAACCAATGGGTCATTGCCACAGATGGGCTAATTCG
>JAJYVK010000380.1 GCA_021792075.1 Actinomycetes bacterium
TGACCTCGACTTTTTGCCGAGCAGCGAGGAGTTTGCTAGGCGCCGGTCAGCTCGAGCAGGACTCACTCGTCCGGAACTCGCCGTTTTGCAGTCGTACTCCAAGTCGCATCTAGCTGCTTCACTCGAGACCGAATCGTCGATCGCGGACCCGACTTTATCTGAACTCGCCCGGGGATACTTTCCTGCTTCAGTCATGGAAAGTTTTGGTCAAGTGCTGCCAGTTCACCCGCTCTATAGCGAGCTGGTAGCCACCATCTTGGCTGGCGAAACCGTCAACAGGATGGGAATCGTCTGGGCCCACGAGATCGCCGAAGAGCTTGACTATTCACTGAGCGAGGTGACCGAAGCGTTTTGGCTTGCCTGCAAGGTCACCGATGCCCTTGAGCTGTGGTCCGAAATAGATGAGTTCGAAAGAAGTTCCTCCTTAGGAGAGGCTGCTGCAAACCTGCACCAATCTCTCACGACCGCCACGGACAAGCTCGCACGGATATACCTATCAGAGACTGGGCGGCCAGCCCCTGCCGAGGTAATCGCCAGAGACCGAGGGGTGTTGTCCACTCTTAACATCTCTGCTGGAGCGTCGGGCCACGGAATCGCATCGCTTCAAAGCCCCTCAGAAGAGCTTGTTCAAACCGAACTGGCCGAAAGGCTGTCCTTCATACAGCGGGTTCCGAGGGTCTTAGATGCACAGAGAATCGCACGAAGCTCTGGCGCAGAGTTCGATGAGGTGATCACCCTATTCGACGGCCTGGATCAAATTTCGCGGTTAGATGAGATAAACCGAATTCTTGACGAGGCATCGATCGATGATCGGTGGACATCCTGGCAGATCAATGGAGTCAGGGCGGATTTAGACCAATGGCGAAGAGAGCAGTGCCTCTCGCTACTCTCCGGCTCCAGCTCAACCAGCCTAAATGAGTTCATGGCGACGTGGGCTGCATCCAACCAGGGGACTTTCAAAAAAGTGGGCGCGTTGATCGAGGCCGCAGCGATGAAAAAGGGCAGCGAGCTTGTGCTGATTCCGTTGGCGGTCCGGGCCTTGCGGAAGACAAAATGAGCCTTGGCTCAGAATCCTGACACCACTCCACACTCCCTCAGCCATCGGACCAGCCAGAAAACTCCTCGCTATGGACCTCTATCGCCGGATCCCGTTCGGCAGTCGACCATCTGGGCATGGCATCACGTCAACCTGCGATATGTTGCAGCCTGTGAAGCGTCCGAATCAGAGTCACGACGGCAATCAGGATAATAAGCACCACGAGCAGAGTTCCTACGCCGATCTGGTCGAGATTGTGAACATGGATCCCAGTTCTGATTCCTGCTGAGATTATCGAGGGGATAAAAACGGCAACTGTGCCCACGACGACGAAGAGCATGCCGCCCACCAAAAGCGTCCAACCAGCACCCTCCTGCGCTACCTTCTGTGCCAGCTGTTCCGGAAGACGCTGGTGACGGATCAGCGAGCCTATAACAGCACCGGCTCCGACAAGTACGGCAGTCGTCCCGAGCCCGAAGGCGGCACCAGGCACCCATCCAAACCAAGGTGACGGCATTGCAGGGGCAAGCACTGTAGCCATTATGAGTGCAAATGGGCCCAATCCCCAGCCAGCGATAAAACCGTGGACCGCTGCCATTGCCGGAGTCGGTGTCCGTCCTGCCCACTCTTCAGTGTCGATATGTCTGGGGCGATGGCACCCTCCGATCGAGAGCGGCCAGAGATGGAGATGAAATGCGCAGCGGAGCCGCAGGACGTAAAAGCCAGCCACCACCATAACCACTCCTACCACCACATAGATGACCGCATTCCAGATGGCACTTTCCGCAATTATTAAAAGCCCCAGATAGGCCAGTTCAGACAGGAGCGCCCTCTGAAATGTGAATGAGAGGGAAAAGGATAGTGCGGCTCGCGCCCCTTTGCGCGCAGAAAATGAGCCCACGGCATATGAGAAGGTTATCGGCCACGTGTGCTCGTCCGGCGTTACACCATGCACCACTCCAAGCAAAAAGGCTGTAACGATGACCATCCCTAGCGAAAGACCATGATGTGGGCTCCAAAGATCGAGTGCGAACATAGCGCTCATTCCATTGTCTCCTTGGTAATCCTCCGCCGACGCAGAGCAATGGCTCCAACAGTCACCGAGGTTACTGCGCCAAACGTTACAAGAGCCGTCCCGGTGCCAAAGTATCCAGCAATCTCTCCAAAAAGAAACGCCCCAATTGGAGTTGTGCCTCCCATCAACAGCGTGTAGATTCCCATTACCCTGCCCCGAAGTTCGTCACTGGTCAGAAGCTGCAACCTGGTATTGGCAGTCACGGAGGTGACGATACCCGCGAATCCGCCGGCAACCATGAGCCCCATACTCACCGAATACCAGCGTGACAGGCCGACTGCAACAAGCACGACTCCCAGAGCGACCCCACCAACAGCAAGACGGCTCTCGCTTGCATGCCGGTTTCGGGCAATGACAAACGCTGCCACGAGAGAACCTGCACCCAGTGCGCCCATAAGCCCGCCAAAACCTGTGACTGTACGATGAAGTACAAAGCGAGCGACCAGAGGCACTGCAACCTGCCAGTTGAAGCCGAGAAGCCCAACCACACCGAACAGCACCACCACTCGGCGAATCGGCACTGTCTTCCAGGCATACGAGAGTCCTTGGCCAACCTCTGATAGAGCTGAACTCCGGGTCGATGCACCATGAAAACTAAATTTCGGTCGGATAGTCACGAGAACTAGAACAATTGGCAGAAAAGTAGTCGCGTTGAAGAACAGAGCTCCTGATATCCCCCACGCTGCCACTGCTATACCTCCGACAGCTCCGCCTATCATCCTGGCACTATTGAACTGGACGCTGTTTAGGGCAATGGCATTTGCAACGAGTTCTGTTCCCACCAGTTCAGGCACGAATGCCTGCTGTGTGGGGTTGTTGATGGCATTAGTCGTACCAAGCGCAAAGGCCAACAGGCCAATTTCCCAGACAGTCACGATATTTATAGCCACAAGGACGCCAAGCGCAACTGCCTGAGCCGTCAACGCGATCTGCGTGGCGACAAGAAGTTGTCGGCGGGGCAGACGATCGGCGACAACTCCTCCGAACAGCGAGAAGAGCAACATCGGCAGGAACTGGAGCATGGTTATAGTGCCAAGTGCCGCTGCAGAGTGTGTGATATCGAGAACGAGCCAGGACTGTGCGATCGCCTGCGACCACGTCCCA
>JAJYVK010000381.1 GCA_021792075.1 Actinomycetes bacterium
CGCGTTCACTCCCACGACCACCCGCCTCCCAGAGGAGATCTTCCTCTCCATCTGATACGAGGCGTTTGCAATCTCATTTACGAAGTAGCCGTTCTCAATCGCAGCGTAGATCCCCTCCAAAATAGAGCCAGAACCCAGCTCATCCAGATGGGCAAAGATCTCCTCCGCCCGATCCTCAATCTCGTCTGTCAGTGCCTCCACGTAGTATGACCCGCCCAGAGGGTCCGCCACATTCGCCACGCCGGTTTCATATCCAATCACCTGCTGCGTCCTAAGCGCGATTCTCGCTGCCTTCTCCGTTGGAAGCGACAATACCTCGTCCATGGAGTTGGTGTGGAGCGACTGCGTCCCTCCGATTACCCCAGCCAAGGCTTCAAGAGCGGTGCGCACGATGTTTACCTCTGGCTGCTGAGCGGTCAACGACACCCCGGAGGTCTGCGTGTGAAAGCGCAGCATCATGGACTTCTCGCTCTTAGCTCCGTATCGCTCTTTGATCCATCGGGCCCAGATCCTCCGAGCAGCACGGAACTTGGCAATCTCCTCGAAGAAATCAACATGGGAGTTGAAGAAGAAAGAAAGGCTGGGAGCAAAGGAGTCTATGGCAAGTCCCGCCTGGATTCCAGCCTCAATGTAACCGAACCCGTTTGCGAGAGTGAATGCGAGTTCTTGAGCTGCGGTTGAGCCTGCTTCGCGAATGTGATAACCGGATACCGAGATCGGATGCCACTTGGGCATCTCCGTTCCACAGAAGCGGAACGTATCTATGACCAGCCTTACAGAAGGTCTGGGAGGAAATCTGTACTCCTTCTGAGCCTGGTATTCCTTGAGTATGTCGTTCTGCAATGTGCCGCCGAGCAAAGCGCGGTCAATACCGCGTTCTTGCGCTGCCTCGATGAACATAGCCAAAATTATCGGAGCGGGAGAGTTTATTGTCATGGAAGTCGTCACCTTGGAGAGGTCGATCTTGTCGAAAAGATCGAGCATGTCCTCCACGGTGTCGATCGCGACTCCACACTTGCCAACCTCGCCCTCGGACTTTGGATCGTCGGAATCCCGTCCCATCAGGGTTGGCAGGTCGAAGGCGGTCGACAGACCATCTCCACCAGCCCCAAGAATCTCATGGAAGCGGTGATTCGTGTCCACCGCGGTTCCAAACCCAGCGAACATCCTCATAGTCCAGAGCTTTGACCGGTACATCGAAGCATACGGGCCCCTAGTGAATGGGTACTCGCCGGGAAGCTCCTCAGGCCGGCCCTCGTCGGAATCTCCATCTGGATCTAAAGCACCATTGCGCCCATATACCGGTGCGACTGGAATGCCTGACATCGTCTCGAATTCGCTATCCCTCAACGGGGTAGCCCTGTAACGCTCTCTCCAAGAACTAGGCATACAACCAATTCTAATCCAGCCAGGCAAAAAACATACGGACCCAAACGAAAAATAAACGGACCCAAACGATTTTTTTGAGGGCACATGGTTGCCGGAACAGAAACGATGGAAAAACCACCTGAAGCCGCTCGGCGACACTCTATCGCTGAAGAATCGGCTGAAGAAAACGCGCGGTCGGGACGAGGTATCCAATCCCGCTTTCAACTGCTCTCTGATATGCAAGCATTGCTACGGCAGCGAACTGGACTCCAGTACCGTGACCGATATAGCAGGTGATCTGGCCTGGAGAGGTCCTGCCCTGGTGCATACCCGCAATTACGTCGGCCAGGAAAGGATAGCTCTCCCAAGCGTGGCCGGGCTCCTTCCACCATCCTGGAACGGTCTCGTTCAGCTTGCGGTTGCGCAGGTCGCCGACTATGACGTGGACGGTGTCTCCGGTGCTTCCTACCACGACGGCATCGCAGCCGTCGAGGACCTTCAGATCAACCTCCTGCTTCTTTATGCAGTTGATGTGCAATCCGGGTCTCAGCCACTCAGCCTTAATGGTGGGATAAAGAGTGTTTGTTGCCGAGACTATGATCTCTGCCGCCTCGGCTGCCTCATCCGAGCTTGACGCCGCCTCAACTTTGCAGCGTGTGGCATCCGCCATTTTCTCCACAAACTCTTCAAGGTGGGCTCTGTTCGGGCTGAAGACCTTCGCATTCATATCGGGGAAGACAACTGCCAGCGCCCGAAACTGCGTCTCGGCCTGGTAGCCAGTTCCCAAGAAACACACGTTCCTGCTATTCGGGTTGGCCAGATACTTTGCCGCCAGCGCGCTGGTCACGCCGACCCTTAGCCTTTGCACCTCGCCATCGGTCAGGATCGCCAGAAGCTCCCCCGTCGAGAGCTGGTAAAGCATTAGTAGCCCGTTCTCCTTGCCTATCCGCACTGACTCCTCTTGCGACTTGGTCAGCTTCTCCCGACGGCTGTCTGTATACTCTCCGGGAGCACGCAAAAGGTCAGAATCGACCCTGAGGCATGCGGCATCAAGTGATGGCACCACACCACTCATCGACTTGAAGGAGTTGATAGCCCCCAATGATGGCACACTCGAAAGTACGTCATGGCGCCGCACGCTTGCGGCATTGCCATTACCCAGATCCCGAAAAGCCGTCTCCAAAGGCTGAAAGCAGCTTTCAATGTCCACAAGCGAAGCAACCTCTTCATTGTTCAGCAGCCTTACATGCTCAGCCATCTGTTCCCCCCTTTGGCTATCTAATACTTCAGGCCCGTTTATAACTCCTCAGGGCCTGAATTGAATAGTATCTCACACTTCCGTCATGTCACGGCGCCTATGTGAGTCAGCTGGCCTCCGTCGATTACAATTGCCGATCCGGTAATGTAAGACGCAGCTCCAGAGGCCAGAAACGCAACTAGGTTGGCGACCTCCCTCGGGGCGGCAAATCTGCCTAATAGTGTCCGAGCCGCCGCCTCTTCGAACTCTTCACTTCCTGCGCCGCTTCCTAAACGCCTTTCGGTGAGTACCGGGCCGGGACAGACAGCATTCGCCCTGATTCCCCGCTTGCTGGCCTCAATTGCAAGAGTCTTGGTGAAGCCAACTATCCCGGCCTTGGCGGCAGAATAAGCACCCTTGTTGGCCCTCGATGAAAACGCATAGGTGGAAGATATGCTCACAATTGAACCGACGCCATCCGTCAAAAGAGGCAGGAACTCGCGCGACATCAGATAGACGCTCGTCAAAGAGTTGGAAATCACTCTGGTCCAGAACTCCAGATCCATCGAGACGATCGGCTGGTTCGGACCGATGCCCGCGGCGTTCAC
>JAJYVK010000382.1 GCA_021792075.1 Actinomycetes bacterium
CGAAAGAGCCATAGCGGCGAAGCTCTCGAACTTGATTCTAGAGTAGAGAGCGGGTGACGGGAATCGAACCCGCATAGCCAGCTTGGAAGGCTGGAACTCTAACCATTGAGCTACACCCGCAAATTACAGCTCCTGACAAAATTGTCGGGGAGGGGGGACTTGAACCCCCGACCCCCTGCTCCCAAAGCAGGTGCGCTACCAAACTGCGCTACTCCCCGCAATCTCATCTAATTGCCGAGAAGGAATTCTAGCTCGATATCGCTAAACACTGTCGGTAATTTCGGACGCGTTGGTCCGAATCCGCCGATAGATGAAAGCGGCTATCCCTGTGACCAGTACTACGGCGATCAGATAGCCAAGATCCTGCACATCTTTGACAAAGGCGTGATAGTTGGATCCAACCGCGTAGCCGACTACTGCTAGAACTCCTACAAATGGAACAGATCCGAGGAAAGTATATATTCCAAAGCGGATGGGCTCCATTTCAGCAACACCAGCAGGAAGTGATATGAATGTGCGGACAACAGGGAGAAGTCTTCCGAAAAACACCGCTGCCTGTCCCCTCTTTGCAAACCAGCGCTCTGCCCTTTCCAGGTCATGGACCCGGAGGAAGACGTACTTGCCATATCTGATGACTAGAGCCCTGCCGCCGGTCCTGCCGACGGCCCATGCGATGTAAGCCCCGAAGATGTTGCCGACCGCACCCATCAAGATGACCAACGCCAGATTGAGCTTGCCGGTTGCAGCTAATACGCCTGCAAAGGTCATTATCAGCTCAGATGGCACTGGAATGCACGCCGATTCCGCGACCATTAGGACAAAAACCGCGATATACCCCCACGAAGCTATGAAATTTTCCACAATCTCAGGTTAGTAGCACCGCATACAACTGGGAAAGTTTTGCAACCGATACTCAGGTGGATCTTAGAATTATTGGCTTCTCGGCCCTATAGCCGCTTGTAGAGAACCTCGCTACACCTGCGACATCGTCCAGCCTCCGGCCGGGCGAGCAGCCATTCTGGGCCCAAAAGGACATGGATTCCCATCACTTTGGTGAAGGTCATCCAAAGGACGCGCTGACCAGAGAGGCTTGATGTGCTATCAATCTCCAAACATTATTGCTTGGATCACGCCTGAAGACGTTCAGGCTTGAAACCGATGGACCAAGCCCCTGACCAAGGATGTTCTCTGTGCAAAATACCAAGGCGACGTTGCCTTCTATGCGCACGGCAGTGTCCGTAAGAAGAAACTGTAGACCGGACTCCTGCTGAAAGAGGTTGAAGAATGAACCTGAAACAGCTCCCCAGCCTTTCAGGGTCGGCCAGCCAGGATGAGTACACCTGACGTCGTCCGAGTGCTCCCATACGTCACTCATGCGATCGAGGCTCTGGACCTCGAAGCAGGAGTAGAACTCTGCATTTGCCATAAGTACTTCGTCTATCGTTTCGATGCCTTCTGATTCTATCCAGACCTTGCCTTGACACCGAGTTGTGAACTACCTCCGCCTGAAGTCGGAGGCTTCTGTAGACCTGCTTTGTTTCGCAAATGACCAAATGTCAACGCCACGGCAGCCTTTATCGTCTAGTAGAAAGGTATTTAGCTGTGCTTGGGCCAGTGGCGCCGCTGATCTACCCGCTCTTCTTTTTCTTTCGATTTAAGAAAGCCTGCATCCTAGCCTTTTTATCATCGCTTTCAAAAAGAAGCGCTTGTGCGACTATGTCCAGAGTTGTGGTCGGCTGTCTGTTCATTCCAAGCGAAAGCTTGGTCAGCTCAAGTGCCCGCCATGACCTCTTGCTAATAGTCTCAACGAGCTTCATGGCTTCATCCATGAGCTCGCCGGCTTGATGCACTGCATCAATTAGTCCTATGGATAGCGCCTTATCAGCATCGATAATCTCTCCTGTATATAGAAGGCGCCTTGCCATGGAAATCCCGACGAGCTGCGGAAGCCGCCAGTTTCCTCCGGCGCCAGCCAGAATTCCGAGATCAAGCTCCGGCTGACCAAAGCGGGCCCTCGTCGACGCTATCCTCAGGTCACATGCCATGGCCAGCTCACAACCGCCACCAAGCGCGTAACCATCAATGACCGCAATTGTAGGCCAGCGATAACGTTCCAGCTTCTCGAACAATCCTGCATTTATCGACCGCATGGCGCTGTCAGCATCACGATGAAGAAGTTCGCTGATGTCTGCGCCAGACACGAACACATTGTCGACCATCGAATAAAGCACAAGGATCCTCGGCTCACCGCGGATCGCCAAGTCAAGAACTTCGTGAAGTTCGTCGGTCATCTGCTCGTCCATCGCATTGCGCTTCTCAGGCTTATCCAAGCCCACAAGGATGGCATTGTCGCGAAATTGCGTCTTGACCGTTGACACCTATTTGCTCCTCAAGGATTTATGAATTAAGTAATGGGTTCACAAACTCTACTACCGCCTCGACCACTTCTTCGGTGAACTGGAGATGGGGAGAGTGCTTGGCACCAGGCACTATCTTTCTCTTGACTTCTCCAGCAACACCTCGATCGATGAGGTCAAGCTGGGCTAAAGTACCATACTCGTCCATGTCGCCTTGAATCGCCAGTATGGGTACGTCGATCGATGGCAGGTACTCCTCTATGTTCCACTGTTTGAACTCCGGTGAAAGCCAGACTCTGTTCCACCCCCAGAACGTAGACTCAGCGTCCAAGTGATATTTGCTCATTTTCTCCTGGAGATTCGTGGACAGAAAGATATCTCTTGCAGCGGCGATTCCATTGATCGATTGATCCTCGACGATTACGTGGGGAGCAATCAGCACCAGCGCTGCGACCGGGAACCCGGCACCCGCATGGATCAGCGCAATAGAGCCACCGTCACTGTGCCCGACCAGAATCGGCCTCTCAATCTCGAGGGCTTTGAGGACCCTGGGAAGCATCTCCAGCGCCTCCTGATGCATATAGGTAACCGGCCGATCGCCTTGGAGTGGCGTAGACCTGCCATATCCGGCGCGCGAGAAGACGAGCACTGAGGGCTTGCCAAGCTTGTCCCTGATCTTCTCAGGAACACCTCGCCAAAGGGCGGAGCAGCCCAGACCTTCGTGCAAAAAGACCAACGTCGGAGAGTCTTTTCGATCGGGAGAGGCGGGGTAGAGATAGTACTCTAATTGAAGCTCATCGATGGACAAAAACTGGACCTTAGTTTCCACTAGCAAAACCTATCT
>JAJYVK010000383.1 GCA_021792075.1 Actinomycetes bacterium
AGGCGGAGTTGAGGTCCTTTGTCAGGACCGAAGAAGCAAGGCCTTGGACCGCCGCCGAAAACGCAAGCTCGTAACCGCTCTTTATCTCGATGACATCAACAATCGCGCCAACAAAGCCGGACAGCTCGCTGAGTGCCTTGGCCTGGGTACGCGATCTGCCGTCTTCGATCGCCGACTCATATGCCGACACTTGGGCACGCAACGAATTGACGGCTACCTCGTGGCCTGAGTGGGCTGAACTCATTCTCTCCAGCCGCTCGTTCAAATCCCGCAGAGCGTCTGCTTGGACTACGTAACTGGCGCTCTGTTGCTCACGGAGCCAGATCAACTCTGCGATCCGTTCCTTCACCCGCTCCGCCTCGGCGCTCTTGGCTGCTGACTGCTCTCTCAACCTGCCCTTTCGCAATTCCAGCCCCTTGAGCTGAGGCTTTATCCTGTTCAAAGTCTCCTTGAGGGCGCTCCGTTTCGAGAGCATCCGGCCACTTTCATTTGTCAACTCATTAAACCGCGCGTTCAACGACTGCAGCTTCTCGGCAATTTCCGGGGTCTCTTCGAGTCTGAAATTCGCCTCCTCCGCTTCGAGCTCTCCAAGCTCGGAATCCAGCTCGACTATCTGCTCCTCCGTGCTCTCCAACTCGGCTTTTAGGCTATTGAGCTCACCGTGCAGAGCCTCGATCTGCCCACTTCTGTCTGAAGCCCTCAATCTCTCGGAGAATGACTGCCTTTTCTGCTGCGCTATATCCAAAGTCGACCTGAGGCGCTCAGAAATGGCCTCTGAGCGAGTTATGAGATCGAAGAGGTCGTCAGCACCGACCTGCGGGCGTTCGCTATCCCAAGAAGCAATCGCCTGGTCTATTTCCGCAATTTCGTTCTGCAGGGAAAGCAGCCCGACCTCGGCATCTAACTGCTCACGTCCAGACGCCTCTGCCCCATCTTCCAGAGCTCTGACCTCCGAACCGGCGATATAACGCTTGAGCTGGGTGATCCTATCCCTCAACTCCAGTTGGCGCTTGGCTTTGACGGCCTGCTGTGAGAGCGGTTTGATCTGCCTCTTCACCTCACGGACAAGGTCGCCAGCCCGCAGCAGGTCACCTTCCATGGAAGCGAGCCGCCGTTCGGTGCGCTCCCTCCTCTTTCTGAATTTGGTGATGCCTGCAGCCTCTTCGACAACCTCCCTGCGTTCCTCCGGCCTGGCGTTCAAGACCATGTCAAGCTGGCCCTGCGAAATGATGACGTGCTGCTGGCGACCTACTCCAGCGTCCGACAGCAGGTCTTGGAGGTCGATCAGGCGACATGGATTTCCGTTCAGAGAGTACTCACTCTCCCCAGATCTGAACAAGGTCCTTGTTACGGTCACCTCAGAGAGATCGAGCTCAAGACCGTGATCCGAGTTGTCAATGACAATTGACACCTCCGCCCGCCCAAGTGGGCCTCTCCTACCGGCTCCGGCGAAAATAACCTCGTCCATCTTGGAGGAACGGACAGTTTTGGGACCCTGCGCTCCGAGCACCCACGCGATGGCATCAGCTATATTAGATTTTCCAGATCCGTTGGGACCGACTATTACCGACACTCCAGGGGAAAGATCGATCGTGACGGGATCAGCAAATGACTTGAATCCCTTGATGGTCAGGGAGCGCAAAAACACCCAGTACTCTCCTTGGCGACGATCTCCATGGCTGAACGGTTACAAAAGATTACCTGAAATTACCTTTGGCACGAGCGGCAGAGAAAAGACGAACGGCCTTTGAGGAATATTCTTTCGATGAAACCGCTGCAACGCAAGCATTCTTGGCCCTCCCTTCCGTACGCTAAATGCATCTTTTGATACCCGCCGATAGCTCCATTCACATCCCTGTACTGAAGATCCCTCAAGCTTGAACCCCTCAAAGCTACAGCCTCGTTGAGAACCTCTGGTATCGCACAGGCCAGCTCGCCGCGCTCTCTGGAGTCCAGTGACCGCCCGGGCCGATCGAATCTCAAATGTGAGCGAAAAAGAATCTCATCTGCATACATATTGCCGATGCCACAGATGATCGATTGGTCAAGCATCAGCCACTTCACCCCGACACCGCTTTGAAAGTATCTTTCAACTGCTTGACCTACAAGTTCAGCCTGGTTCAGAGGATCAACGCCGAGACGCGCGAGCGAGGCAGCAAATTCAAAGTGGTCGAGCTCATCGAGATACATCTGGCCAAATGTCCGAGGATCGACAAAGACCAAACACGATCCGCCTGCCAACTCCAGGCGGATATGTGAGTGCTTCGGGAAATCGTCACCAACGGCAAAGTTTCGCATCTGCCCGCTCATTCCCATGTGGGCCACAAGCGCGAAGCGCCTGCCTTTTCGCGGATTGAGGGTGAACGAAAGGAATTTCCCCTTTCGAGAAATCGCCACGATGGTAGAGCCTAGAAGAGGCAGCGAAAACTCCTCAGCCGAGGTGTGGGCCCTGATTGACCTTAGGTTGGTCACCGATACGGAGCTGATCTGCTCGCCCAGCACCAAAGAGGAAAGATCCCTCCTCAAAGTTTCGACCTCTGGAAGCTCAGGCATTTTGAAGGCTATTTCCCCGACACGCGATCATCCCTCTGCGCCGTAGCAAGGAGTTCGAGCGCATGTTCAGCTGCTCTCTGCTCAGCCAGCTTCTTTGAGGAACCGGTGCCGGCTCCCAACACCGTGTCGTCCGCCTTCACTGCGGCGTGGAAGACTCGGGCATGATCCGGACCGCTCCAGTCGACCTCGTAGATCGGCGGCTTCATGCCCAACTGCGCTAAAAGCTCCTGCAAGCGGGATTTGAAATCTGAATAGCCGGGACCATGCGCATGGGCATGAATCTCTGGCTTTAGCAGAAAAAGAATCAGGCGTTCAGCAGCCGCAAAACCAAGCTCGAGGTAGACGATTCCCATGACCGCTTCAAGGGAGTCGGATAGTATTGAATTCTTCTCCCGCCCACCCGACGCCTCCTCCCCCCTACCAAGAAGCAGGATCTGACCAAGTCCGATTGATCGCGCCACCATCGAAAGTGTGTGAGAGCTGACAACTGATGCCCTGAGCTTGGTAAGTGATCCCTCTTCAAAGGTGGAGAAGGTTGTAAAGATGTACTTTCCAACCACCAGGCCAAGTACGGAGTCTCCAAGAAACTCGAGTCGCTCATTGGAGCTGACGCCTTGGTGTTCAGCGCAGTATGAGCGGTGTGTGAC
>JAJYVK010000384.1 GCA_021792075.1 Actinomycetes bacterium
CGGCTGGAATCGATTCCGACCACCTGTGCTGCCTCGTGAGCTCAGGGTTCGGACCGGTCCACTCCGATGACTACCAACCGACAAAGAGCAAGGGGGGCGCATGCAGCGCGCAATCAAAGGGAAATGCAGGTCAGGACGTTCCGGAGGTGGGCTCGCGCGAAAGTTCGCGCCAGCTGCTTGCGGCGTCGGTGTGGTTCTGGCGGCTGTCGCTCCGGGAGTCTTCGGTGCAAGTCCGGCGTCGGGATCAACCGTTCGGCACGCCTCGACGAGTGTGACGTTGAACTTCTGGGGAACGGAGGTTGCTACCTACTACGGATCAGCAATCAGCGAGTACGAAAAGCTCAACCCAGGAATTAAGATTGACTATCACGTGTTTCCATTCAATGCACTGGACACTGTGATTTCCTCGCACATGTCGACGCACGACTCAAGCTTCGCTGTATATGAGGTTGACGAGCCACGGGCGTATGAATTTGCAAGCAAGGGTTGGCTTGTTCCGATGTCGTCGTCAACCACGGCGCAGCTGTCCAAGGTCGTTCCGGGTGAACAGCTTGGTGAAGTGAGTTATCACAACAAGATATGGGCACTTCCGCTGACTACGTCCACCCAGTTGCTCTTCTATAACAAGACGTTGCTTGCGAAGTCGGGCGTCACACCCCCTTCGATCAATCCAAACCAAGGCTGGACGTGGCAGCAGCTCGCAGCGGCGGCCGCAAAGGTGCATAAGGCGACCGGGAAGGCCGGCCTGGTGTTCGATCAGGTAAACAGGATCTACCAGATGCAGCCTTTGCCGCAAGGCCTGGGTGGTGGCCCTGGCGTGACCGGAAAAGATGGTCTTACGGCGGATGTGGACAACGCAGCTTGGGTCAAGTCAATGCAGTGGTATCAGGGGCTCTTTAACTCTGGCGTTATGCCCAAGTCAGTCACAGCAACAGAAACTGAGTCGTACTGGGAGAGTGGCAACTCTGGGTTCTTCTGGGGAGGGCCATGGAACTACTACCCAAGCAAGAAGGCGGGCCTCAGTTTTGGCGTCGCGCCCACACCGCATTGGGCTGGACACGCCACAGAGGTTCCGACTGACTCGTGGGCGGTAGGAGTAAATCCATATTCGCCGTATAGGGTTCAAGGTATGAAGTTCATTGAGTGGTTGGCGCTGTCGAATGCTGGTGCTATCAACTTGATGGAACACTCTGGCGGCGTGGGGTCTCCGGGCAACCCGCCTGCGAACACAGTGGCACTAGCGAAATACTGGCCACTCTGGCCGGCCCCTGTGGCCAATCTGATGAAGTTCCAGTTGGAGCATCAGTCAATCCACCGTGCGCACACACTCGGCTGGGTGCAGTACGAGCTTGTTGTCGAGCAAGCGTTCAAGAGTATCGCGGACGGAAGTAACGTCCAGGCGGCGCTAGCAAACGCCCAGTCGACGCTAAGCGAGGACTTTTCGGCAATTAAGTCACAGCAGTAGGCCGGCCGATCCGCCAAGTTAGGTTAGCGGTGACGTTGGCGGATTGGCCGTGGGATCGAAGCGGACGCTCCACGGTCGTTCGATCGGGGAGCGTCCGCCGTCCCTGCCAGGCCCGAGACGTAGTGTGCTGCACCAATTGACGATAGAACTCTAGGAACCAGAGGGATATAGGGTCACGGATGCACCTCAGATCGACTGCAGAGGCGACTTTAGATTCTCCCGGTCCGTTGTCTATTGACGTTCGGCGACAGGGGAGGGAGTTCAGAGGGAATCGAGCTCGAGTCGAGACTGCGACGGCTTGGCTCTATCTCGTTCCGATCCTTGTGGCAGTTATTGTGCTAAGGCTATATCCCGTTGGTACGGCCATCAAGGATAGCTTTGCGGGACCGCATGGCGCTACGTTTGCAAACTATTCATTCCTGTTTTCCGATCCACAATTCCAACATTCGCTACTTATTACCCTTATATTCAACGCTATTGTCAATCCGTTCCAGATCCTCATCGCTCTTGGCCTTGCCGTCCTGCTGACCCGTAAGCTTCCCGGTCGCAACATCCTTCGGGCACTCATCTTTGCGCCGGTCGCGATGCCAATTCCTGTGTCGGCCGTTGTGTGGGGTCAACTCTTCGCGCAAGATGGTGCCGCGAACGGGTTCCTGAAGCTTCTCGGAATCCCGGCACAAGGCTTCATAGCTTCCCAAAGCGAGGCGCTCGTATCGATCGTGATTCTGGCTACATGGATCGGTGTCGGATTCTGGATGGTCTTCCTGATTGCTGGTCTCAATGAAATCCCCACAGCTCTCTACGATGCTGCGTCAGTTGATGGCGCTGGGCCACTTCGTCGCTTCTGGTATGTAGCACTACCTCTCCTTCGTCGGCCTCTCACATTCGTCCTAGTGGCCGACACTCTTGCGAACCTCGTACTGTTCGCGCCAGTTCAGATTCTTACGTCTGGGGGACCACTCAATGCGACGGATCTCCTGATGTATGACATCTACAACGAGGCCTATGTCGGCCAGCTTACGAACATTGCATCGGCTGAGACGCTCGTGCTCGTCTTGCTTAGCCTAGTGATCGTGATCATTGAGTTTCGCCTACTCCGATCGCGAGTGTGAAGATGGTAAAGCGAGCGAGGAGATTGAATTTTAATCGCCACTTTTGGTGGACTGCATTTCTCGTCCTTCTGTCGTTGGCAGCAGTAGCGTACGCAATCTTGCCAATGGTACTGGTGCTAGCAGGATCTCTCGAATCCGACCCAACGAGAATCTTTGACTATTGGGATCCGTTGAGCTTTCGAGCCTTTATCCCACCTGGCATCTCCGACGCGAGCTATCTTTCGACAATCAAAGGTAGCTTCGGCACGGCGATGCTGAACTCGATCATCGTGGCAGTAGCTACCGTCATACTCGGACTTGTAATGTCTATTCTCGCGGCATACTCTCTGGCCGTTCTTCGGTTCCGGTTCCGCGAGGCCGTCTTCGCGCTCGTTGTCATCAGCTTTCTTATCCCATTCGATGCCGTGAGTATCCCCCTTTCAGGCACATTCCGTGCGTGGGGACTTGGAAACTCCCTTATCGGCCTAATTTTGCCCGGGCTTGCTAACGGCTTGGCTGTGTTTCTGTTACGCCAGTTCTTCCTTGGCATTCCAAAGGAACTAATCGATGCAGCGCGCATCGATGGGATGAGCAATCGGCAAATGATTCAATTTCTTTTTCTGCCGCTTGCGCGTGCG
>JAJYVK010000385.1 GCA_021792075.1 Actinomycetes bacterium
TCGATGTAAACGGGCTATTCGCGTCCAAGTGGGGAATGCCGTAGTTAGGAAGTTGCCGAAAGGGTTAGGGACTCTACCATAATTGAGGTTGTTCTACGACTTCATAAGGAGAGCCCCTAACTATGAACAATCCTACTTCCTTGGCTGAAACACTGCTCGGACTTGACGGGTTCCAAATACTTGAAGTCCATGAGACTCCTGACGAGCTGATAATAAATATCGAGACAAGAAGTACTGTCGTTGGCTGTCCAGCATGCGGAGTAAGGGCGCAGGCTAAAGATAGGATGCGCGTCGACATCAGAGACCTTCCATGCTTTGGAAGACCTGCACGCCTTGTCTGGATGAAACGAAGGTGGCGCTGTGGCGATAGCGATTGTGAGGCAAAGACCTGGACTGAAACCACCGATCATGTACCCCCGAGAGGACTTCTGACCAATCGTTGTGGAATAGAAGCAACAAGACAAGTCGGCGAGCTGGCCAGACCTGTAGCTGGTGTGGCCAAAGAACTCGGGGTTTGTTGGTGGACGGTAATGGACGCGGTAAAGCTCCACGGAACACCCCTTGTCGATGATCCAGGGAGGGTGGGAAAAGTGACCGCCCTTGGGATTGACGAGACTTCGTTTCTCAAAGCCACCAAAGAGCACCCGACGCTTTATGCCACAGGACTGGTGGACCTAAATCATCGGATAATGATCGACATGGTAGAGGGAAACAGTGCTGCTAGCCTGCGCTCCTGGTGTAAGAATGCCGATCCCAAGTGGCTGGGTGAAATCGCAGTCGTGGCAACAGATCTTGCCGAATCATACCGCGCAGGACTTAGTCCATATCTTGATCACGCCATACGGGTAGCCGATCCATTTCACGTGACCCAAGTCGCCAACCGGGCGTTAGACAAGGTTCGCCGCAGAGTCCAGAACGAGACCCTTGGACACAGAGGCAGGAAGAGCGATCCGCTCTTTAGGATCAGAAGGCTCTTGCTGAGTGGAGCCGAGAGATTGAGCGAACCTGGCAATGAAAGACTGCTTCTTGGCCTAAGGATTGGGGACCCCGACAACGAGGTGCACGGCGCCTGGCTGGCCAAGGAATCGGTACGGGACATCTATCTGACTGATGATCCAATGCAAGCGGAAGTACTACTCGACAAGGCGATAATTGGCTGTCTCGAAGACAAAGTTCCAGAGGTCAGATCCCTGGGACGAACACTCAAACGCTGGCGCAACGAGATCTTGAATCACCATATAACTGGTGCATCCAATGGCCCGACTGAAGGAATAAATCTCTGTGTGAAAAAGGTCAAGCGCTGTGGCCATGGATTCAAATCATTCGAGAACTACCGTCTAAGAGTTCTTCTTCATACAGGTGGGGTCAGCTGGCCTAAACGCCCAAGCCCACCACGGATCAGAACACGTAATCCCCACTTAAACGCGTAGGGCCTGTAATTGACGGTAAACCTTCTGACTGGGCTGTTGCCGGAACATGCGTGTCGGTCTTTGTTGCTGAAGAACAACAAGTTGTACGAGACCCGGTTGAAGGATCGCCAGTACCACACAAGTGTGATATTGCCCACGCGCTTGTAGTGGGAGATAAGACGAGTAAAGGCCGGCGTGAGCGTATTGCAAAGGCCTCCCCTTTGTTGATTGTACCTAAAGCTCCAGAAGACACAGAGGAGTCGACGGAAAGTTTTGAATGAATGGGCGGCCCGCGCGGAGCGGCGCATAGCGCCGCAGAGCTAGCGGGCGTCTTGATCAAGCAAGAGCAGAGCAACAAGTTTCGGTGATTAAACGAGTCACAACATAGGGATCGCAATTGGCGTTCGGTCGCCGATCCTCAAGGTAACCTTTGCCTTCACGCGCAACCTGCCATGGGATGCGAACTGAAGCTCCACGATCTGAAACGCCGTAGTGGAACTGATCGTAAGGCGCAGTCTCGTGTGAACCGGTGAGGCGGCTTTCAATCCCAAATCCGTAATTGCGGACATGTTCCAATGCATTTCGTCCGAGTGCTTCCGCGGCTGCGATGACCGCATCGTATGACGTGCGCATTGCTTTCGTCGAGAAGTTCGTGTGAGCGCCGGCACCGTTCCAATCGCCGCGAACAGGCTTAGGATCGAGTGTTGCTGAGATGCCGTAGTCTTCTCCGATTCGGTGGAGGAGCCAACGCGCCGTCCACAGCTGGTCGGAAACTTCGAGCGGTCCGACGGGGCCAACTTGAAACTCCCACTGACCAGGCATTACTTCGGCATTGATGCCGGAAATGGCAATCCCAGCCCGGAGGCAGGCATCGAGATGGGCCTCTACGAGCGGTCGTCCGAAAATCTCGTCAGCACCGACGCCACAGTAGTAGGGTCCTTGAGGCCGTGGAAATCCACCATTCTCGGGGAATCCCAGCGGTCGCATCCCGCGAAAAAGAGTGTACTCCTGTTCGATTCCGAAAATAGGTTCCTGATCCGCCCAGCGCTTTACGGTCTCCCTGAGCACCGCACGGCTGTTGGAGGGATGGGGGGACATGTCTGTCTTTAGCACTTCGCATAAGACAAGCACGTCTTTGCCACCTCTAATGGGATCGGGACAGTAGTAGACGGGTTGCAATACGAGATCGGAGTCCTTCCCCGTTGCTTGGTTAGTGCTGGATCCGTCGTAACCCCAAATCGGCAACTGGTCGAGTCCTTCGACAGCGTTAGACAGGATCTTCGTTTTCGAGCGCACATTTGCCGTCGGCTCAGTGCCGTCGATCCAGATGTACTCAGCTCTTATTACCATTTCGACCACCCTTCTCGCGGCTTTCCTTGCCGATTTGCTGCATACTTGTCAATCTGTCCACTCTCGCCTCGCTGGCACTAGGTGCATCGGCGATAGTTCGTCGAATCGATGATTGAGTTTACTCTGAGTATCGAAACTAGGTTAGGGGACACAAGGAAAATAGTCGTTCGGTCTCGTTCCTTCCGTTAGTTTCGGCCGATTCGATCAGAAGATCATCGATGACATGTTAAAGCCAAACCCGTTGCCGCGGTGGGCCCGCTTATGACCCCGTCTTGAATGAAGTCGTTGGCGAAAGGATGAGTCGTAAATAGTTGAGATTTCCCAAGGTGCGGAGACCACAATTGCCAACTGGCGACACCCGCCAAGGTTATAAGCTGGTCGATTCGGTTTTACTGGGAAATTTAACTGTCAGCTGGTCCTTATCCTGCATT
>JAJYVK010000386.1 GCA_021792075.1 Actinomycetes bacterium
ACTAGTACCGATCCCAGCTGAGACATAACCGAAGCCGTGTCCTCTCTAGCCAACAAGACCTGAGACCGCAGATAGCGTTTGGCAACAGCCAGCTCCTCTTCAGTTATACCAGCCGAAATAAGCTCCAGAGTCACCGAATCCACCAACTCCGCCGCTCGAGAAAGCTGCGCCGGACTAGCTGCGAAATAAACGCCCAGGTAGCCAGAGTCCTGATAGGTCACCCGGTCTGAATAGATCGAATAACACAAGCCCGACTCTTCCCTGACTTTTTGAAACAGCCGTGACGAAAGCCCGCCGCCATAGATATGATCCAATACAGCCATGACCCACCTTCTCCGGTCCGCCCTTGGCAACCCTGGAAACGCAATCGATACATGTACCTGTTCGATATCACGCTCGGATATAACCGGCCTTGAAAAGATCAGCTCCGGCCTGCGGCGCTTTGGCATTACTCCGTCAGATAACGAGCCTAGCGTGGGTTCAAACTGCTCCACGATCGCCTCGTGAGTCACAGCGCCAGCAGCAGATACAACCATATTCACCGGCCTATAAAAAGCTGAGAAAAAGCCCTTGATGACAGCTTGGTCGATGCGCAAAATACTTTCACGCGAACCCAAAACCTCCCTGCCGAGCGGGTGATCCCCATAGACTGCAGCGCCCAGCTGTTCATGCACAAAGTCTGACGGCTCGTCATTCGCCATCGCGATCTCTTCGAGTATTACGCTTCGCTCTGAATCAATGTCGGTCGGATTCAGGGCAGGCTCAGTAAGAATCTTACCCAGCGTGTCCGTTCCAAGATGGGCAGCCTCACCAAGAAGACGCACTTGAAAACTGGTCATCTCCCTGGTGGTGAAGGCGTTCATGTCGCCCCCGAAAGAGTCAACCAAAATAGCAAGATCCTTTGCCGAAAGCTCGTCCGTCCCCTTGAAGGCAAGATGCTCCAAGAAGTGCGAGGTTCCGTGCTGACCAAGCGTCTCGTCTCTGGAGCCAACACCAACAAAGACTCCAATTGCAGCCGAGGCAGCCTGAGGCATCTCCTCGGTTACAACCTGAAGTCCATTGTCAAACCTAGTGGTTCTCGACACAATCCCGCAATTATCTAACGACGACCATCGCGCCGACCGCTTCTCCTTGGACCTCTGCTGTGGCCGCCCTCACGCTCGACAGGCCTGCCCGTTGGGGAAGGTCCAGGACCGAGATCTCCGTACTGAGACCTCAGCTCCTCGTCGAAGTGAGCTTCGAAGGACACCATTGATGATTCCGAGGGCGTCCTCGTCTCAGACGGCTCATCTCTTGATACTGCACCCTTGTCCTTGGCCTCAGAACCTGACGGTTCGGCCGACTCGGTCGAGCCCTCCCGCGGGGTACCCTCAGTCACTAACGAGAGCGAGATCTTCCCGGCTGCATCGATGTCATCAACGTGAACAGTGAGTTCCTGGCCCATCTGGAGATAGTCTTCAACACGCTCGACTCTCTTGCCTCCACCAAGCTTTGAGATGTGCAGAAGCCCATCCCTACCGGGCAAAATGTTCACGAAAGCCCCGAACTTGGCGATGGAAACCACCTTTCCGGTGTAGTTGGCACCCAGCTCCACCTTCGGGGGCTCAAGTATGTCGTAAACCCGCCTGCGGGCCTCGTCGACCGCCTTGGGATCCTTGGCACCAATGGTGACGATTCCCACAGTCCCGTCATCCTCGATCCCTACCTCAGCTCCTGTCTCTTGCTGAATCGCATTGATGCTCTTTCCCTTGGGACCAATGATCTCGCCAATTTTTTCTAGGGGAACCTCAAATGAGATGATCTTGGGGGCATTGCCTTTCACCGCGCTCCGAGGTTCTGAAATCACTTGGAGCATCACGTCGAGGACCTTGAGTCGCGCGTCCTTCGCCTGAAGCAAAGCCTGGCCCAAAACCTCTGCGGGAATCCCGTCAATCTTGGTGTCGAGCTGCAGTGCGGTTACAAATTCAGACGTGCCCGCCACCTTGAAGTCCATGTCCCCGAAAGCGTCCTCCGCACCGAGAATGTCGGTAAGCGTTACGTACTTACCTTCGGCGAAGACAAGCCCCATCGCAATGCCAGCTACCGGGGCCTTGATCGGCACCCCGGCATCCATCAGAGACAGGGTAGAGCCGCAGACCGATGCCATGGAGGTCGACCCATTTGAACTAAGCACTTCGGAAACCAGCCGAAGTGCGTATGGAAACTCGCTCTGTGGGGGGACCACGGGTAGAAGCGCACGCTCTGCAAGAAGCCCATGGCCAATCTCACGCCTCTTTGGACCTCGCATGAATCCAACCTCACCGGTTGAAAAGGGCGGGAAGTTGTAATGGTGGATGTATCTTTTGAACTCGTCAGTCGAAATTGAATCGAGCATCTGGGTCATCTTTGGCATGCCGAGGGTACAGAATGTCAGAACCTGGGTCTCACCCCTGTTGAACAGGCCGGTACCATGGGCAGTCGGAATTAACTCAACCTCACAAGATAGAGGCCGAATAGTGACCAGGTCGCGCCCGTCGATTCTCACGCCATCCTCAACTATGCGCTTTCTGACCAGGTACTTGTTGAGCGATTTGATTGCGCTCTTGATCTGCCCTTCTCGCCCTTCGAACTTCTCCGAAAGCTTCTCCAAGATCATGGCCGCGGCCTCATTGAGCTTGGAATCCCGATCCGACTTGCCCAGGACGACATTTGCCTCCGCCAATGCCTGGAGGCCGACCTCTTTTACCGCCTCATAGATCTCGTCAGAATAATCAATCTGAGGGGCATACTCCATTGGCGGTTTGCCACCATGCGCTTCGACCAGTCTCCGCTGGAGTTCGATAGACTCGCGTATCCAGGTCTTTGCAAGCTCAAGCCCGTCTGCGATCACTGATTCGGTTACAAGAGGAGCCGCCTCCTGATAATTGTTCCAGCTGGATTCTGTTCCGCCTGCCTCGACCATGATTATCGCAATATCGGAGCCGCCTGAGTTCTCTCGCCCGGCAACTACGAGTTCAAAGCTCGAGGCATCTCCATCCTGATAGCTTGGATGCGGGATCCACTGCCCCTCTTTATCAAAGGCGATACGAACCGCGCCAACCGGGCCGTGGAACGGAATTCCTGAGATCATCAACGCCGCAGAAGCGGAATTTATGGCCAGGACATCATGCGGGTTAGTCAGATCCGCTCCAAGAATCGTTCC
>JAJYVK010000387.1 GCA_021792075.1 Actinomycetes bacterium
AGAGAGCGCAGAGGAAGATTGAAGAAGATCTTCTGTGACTCGGGTTTCAAAAAAAGGTTCATAGAAGAATGCCAGAAATATCACATCTCTGCAGAGGTGGTCAAAAGAATTCATGCCCATCAATTCGAAGCGCTTCCCAGGCGTTGGGTGGTGGAGAGAACATGGTCATGGTTGATGCATAATAGACGTCTCCAAATTGACTACGAACGAGATCCACAAGTAACCGAAGGGTTTATATGGGCCGCTCATTCGAGGATGCTCCTTAGACGGCTTACCGAATCGGATATCTCATGATCGCGCTGGGAAAAGATCCGCGACAGCCTCTTAGAAGGTATCGAGCTAGCGTTTGGCGATGAGTATTTGGCCACTGAAACGGGACTCCACTAGGTTTGATACCTTGTCTCCATACTTAGACTGTTCTGCACTATCCTCGGGTGGGTTGACCTCAGTGATCGTTCGGGTGGAGCCAAACCGGCAATCATGCTCCCGACCATCCTTCATACGTTAGTCTTGGGAGACTCCTCTATTCACAATATTTAATTTGAAACTACAGAGCCGCTGATCCATCGGGTTCGTTTTCCTTCCGGGTCCTGGTCCCATCCATGCTCGAGACTCAGTCAGGGTCCTATGCCTCCTGACGTGTCCCCAATGAGATGCGGCGACTACCCGCAGCAATTGTAGGTAAGCCAAACAAGCGGTTCCTTTGACCTGAGACAGAGCTAACTATTACGGAGCCACTACTCTAGGAAGCTGGCTCCTCAGTTGCAGGAATCGAGTCCCGACTATGAGCTGGCGCGAGCCCACCTCGACCATCACCATTAAGAGTAGGCAGGCAACAATCGTCTCAGGGGTCGTTATTGAGAGCGAGTGCATCGTGCGTTCGATAACTCTGTCAGCGCTTGCGCCTCCGTCAACTGCGTAAAGGCTGAACGCCGTACGCAGGACGACACCTACCGTCCAAAAGGCTGCCGCAAGAGGTCCCGCCTTGGCGTAAATCCCTTGGTCGCCTAAATATACTCTAGTGAAACTGACAGCTCCGACTCCGAAGACGAGCCCCAGCAATATTCCTCCGACTATTACGTAAAGGTCTCCTCTGGCTGTTGGAATACCCCTCAGGTAGGCAAAGAGAAAATAAGCAACTATCAGGATCGGAAAGAGGAGATTCCGTAGGGTAAGTCGCCGTCCACGGAACTGTAAGAAGATCGTAGCCACAAGGACCGCGTCAAGTATGTAATCGAAGGCGTTCATGGAACCCCCGTCCGGTTTCGATCAGAGTAAAAAAATACTGTACCACCAGGCCAATGCGGAGAGAGTCCTTTTAATTTCTTTTAGTTAGTGTCCCTCCTCAGAAATTCGAGATAAGACAGTGACACCCATGCATTTCCGCACGGGTGCAGAGGTCCGCTCAGGGGTCTTGGTCCAGACCCAAGCTAGCAGGATGAGCTTACCCAGTTCCAGTAGACGCTGACTGAAGCCGCTTGAGCGACTGTTGCTAAGGCTCGTAGTTGACCGGGGAGATGTTCCTAGGTTTCGAGTATCGCCGTTGGTTGTTGTAAAACGCCATGTAGTCGGCTATTCCTCTTCGAAGCTCGTCGAGATTTCCAAAGACGTGTCGGTAGCAATACTCATGGTTGAAGATCGACCAGAACGATTCCGCAGTCGCGTGATCGTAACACGACCCAGTTCTTCCCATGGACCTCTGAATGCCGTTGGCCTCACAGAGTCTCGCTACCGGAACGATCGGAGAATTGGCTTCCTCGATCCGTATGGAACTTTGCTCCTTGCACTGCTCCTCCTCTGACACGTAGTGCCTGTTCTCGTGCGGTAATGACAAGCTCAGTTCTCATGTGATGATCAAACACAAACCCAAGCACCCTTCCGGAATGCTCATCTCGAATCGCACAGAGATAGGCAAAGCTCTCACCAATTGCCATGTTCGTGACGTCTGAGGTGAAAACCGCATTGAGAGATCTCTGGTCGAAGTGTCTGTCGACAAGGTCAGGTGGGTATGACGCCGTCGGATCTGACACCGTCGTTGTAACCTTAAAGACCCTCTGTGTCAAGCTTAGGTGAGACAGTTTACACCGATACATCAATGAGCTAAGGGAGCGGAGAAAGACTATCTCCAATGACCATGACAACAACCACTATTGGCGACACGCACATGCATAATGGTGCAATGACTAAACCAGCTACACCGAACCCGGAGGTGCTTGAGCGTTCATCTGGACGTCGACAGTTCTCGGCGAAATACAAAGCCAAGATTCTTGCCGAGTACGACGGCTTGCCCCGCAAAGAAAGAGGGGCAATGCTTCGACGTGAGGGTCTTTACTCCTCTCTCGTTGTGACGTGGCGTCGCCAACGTGATGAAGGCGCCCAAGAGGCTCTGGGTCGAGCAGCGGGTCGTCAAAAGACTGATCCCCGAGACCGCGAGATCGCCAGCTTGAAGCGCGAGGTCGGCCGGCTGGAAGGTGAACTGAACAAGTCGAGAAGGGTCATTGAAATTCAGGGAAAACTCTCCGCGCACCTAGCATCACTCGCCTCGGACAGCACTGCGGAAAACGGCGAGTTGAAATGATCGATGAAGCAGTGGACCAACTCAGCCAAGTGGTGAGCAAGGGTGCGGCGTTGACGGCGCTTGGAGTGGACCGGGCAACCTGGTATCGCCGGCACCGCTGCAGTGCGCCACCACCAAAGCCGCAGCGAGTGGCTGTTCCCCAACCTCGAGCTCTGAGCGTTGTTGAGCGCAAGCAGATCAGGGCAACGCTCGAGTCCGAGCAGTTCATAGACGAAGCTCCGGCCACGGTCTACGCCAAACTCCTTGATCAGGGCACCTATCTGGGCTCGGTGTCGACCGTGTAGAGCGTATTGCGCGAGCACGACGAAGTCCGTGAACGACGTCGCCAAGCCACCCACCCTGGACGGCCCCTTGAGCCCGAGCTCATTGCCACCAAACCCAATGAAATTTGGAGCTGGGACATAACAAAACTCCATGGGCCCGAAAAGAGGACCTACTACTACCTCTACGTGATCTTAGATAGTTACAGCCACTACGTCACGGGTTGGACGACGGCCCGTGCCGAACGAGCCGAACTCTCCAAGGGGCTGATGGATGAGTCAATTGCCTCTCAGGGTGTACCCAGTGGTCAACTCACGTTGCACTCCGAT
>JAJYVK010000388.1 GCA_021792075.1 Actinomycetes bacterium
CTTGGCCGCTACCTCCTCCGCCTTGCTGACAGCCGCTGCGGCGAGCTCTTCGGCGGCTTGGATTGCTTTGCCCCGAAGCGGGGCAGCCATTGTGGTTCCGGCAATTGAGCCTCGCAGCGTCCAAGTACCACCAGGCTCCCACTTCACAACACGTCCGTAAGAGCCGATTTGTCCTGGATCATCCGTTTTCCTAGCTTCAAAGGAGTAAAGGGTGCCTACGCTCCGGGGTGCGATACCCGAGAACGGCATGAAGGTCACTTTATCCGCAGTCGGTTCAGTGTCAGGGTCGTCTATCAGCTCCACAGAGTCCGAGTGAAGCTGACCCACCCGGCTCTTGGGATAGGGCTGAACGAAGATGACTTTCTTGATTCCGGCGGCAACGATGTGTCTGGCACACTCGTGGCATGGGAAAGTAGTGGTGTAAAGGGTCGAGCCCCCCAGTTCGAGTCCGCGTCGGGCCGCCGTAGTGATCGCATCCATCTCGGCGTGGACGGTTCGCCCGTAGGCAATAACTTCGAAAAAGCGACTCTGCCGTACTCGGTTTGATCCGAGCAGTCTCTCCAGCAGTGACTCCGGCGCAGCGAGCGACACAATCCTGTCGGTCGCTGCATTCTCGAAGAGCTCCTGGAGCATCTCTAGCTTGACTAGATCATTGGAGTCTGCGCCGTGGACTGTCTGGTCCAAGATCCGAAAATCCGAGGATGAAAACGTATGCTGCGCATCTCCGGCTCCGCCGTGCTCGTCGCCAAGATAGAGCCCGCCGCCTGCCTTCGGTACGTCGTTCCGCCCGAGCGATAGCAGCTCTCCTGTCTCGGTCGCAATCGCAGCTCCGACGGTGCGCGAGACGCAGCCGGAGGCAGTCGCAGCAGTGAAGGCGTGGGCCATCATGCTCTCTGGCCACGTAGGGACCCCATGAGGGTAGGAGAACAGCTGTCGTACGAACCTCCGAACTATCGGATGCCTACTCTCCCGGCTATCCGAGTCAAGGTGGTAGTATTTGGTTGAACCATCCAGGAACACGTCCGCATGGACGAAGGTCTCCTCGAACGACAGTCTCCGTTTGTTCCCATCTCTTCTGCGACCCAGATCCTGGGCTATGAGCTCCGACGCGTACTCCTTGATTTTGTCCTCATTGCTTGTTCCTGCATTTCTGAGACGCTCCATGAGGCGTGCCCGACGCTTCGCCTCGCTGCGATTAATCGAAATCACAAACACGAGTCGGTCGTAGCACTGCCGAAACATCAGCACCTCATCAGAGTGCATAGCAGAATCGTGGATAAACAACAGCCGATCGTGACCCGCCTCAAGAAGTTCAAGCCTATGTCTTCTAACTTCGTTCACCGAAAACAGGGCTAAAATTCCTCCGCCATAGTTGTCTCTGAGATCGTTGCCTGCCTTCATGCGGGCCTTGTAGTAATGGTAACTTCCCGGACTTCCCGGCAAAGAGGGATCAAGGCGGTCAATAAAGGATGACATCTTAATTACGGTGGTCTGGTATCCGAAAACGGCAAATACCGACTCAAGATGTTCGCACAGGGGCCGCACGTCGGTTCCGAGGGGCCGTACGAGAACGATATGTACCTCGTTCTCACCAATGATCCGGCGCGGCTTCGCTTCCAGCGCGTCGGAATTGCCGCGCGCGCCCCGTCCGCCTACTCCCGGCATGTTGGTAATCTACTGTGGCCCAACGCCGAGCGCCACGATGTGCTCGGCACACGGATGCCCAGGCCCTTCCGTAACCCTGGCGAGCGTGAGGTCAGGCCGGACTTCGGCGGGGGTCGCGCGAATGTCCTGGTAGTTGGGGCGCGCTGGGAGCGTGTTCTCCTACGCGTGACGCGTAGGTCCAGTTCAGGCGATCTTGGCCGGGTCGGTAAGCCTCCCTCGCGCACCCGCTCGGCGAGAGTCAAGAGCTTCTCCTCGGTGCGCGAGAGGAGCTCTTGGCGCCGATGGTCGTCACGGGTCCGCCGGGGTGCCGAGTCGACGACGACGTAGCGCGTGCCCTTGTGATCGACCTCGGTGGCCATGGTGGTGGGGCTGACCGCCACCCACTGAGCGGTCTCGCTCGACGCCAGCTCCAACTCGGCTGCCACTTCGGGGTCCGGGTGCAGGCGACGTGGCGAGCACGTGGTCGAAGCCAGCCGCTTGGACCTGGTCGAGGTTGGCCTCGCTGATAAGGCTCCGGTCGGCCACGAGGGCGATCCGCCCGATGCCGAAGCGCCGCCGGTAGTCGGCCATGACGCCGCCCAAGGTCGTCGAGTCCCGGGTGTTGCCGGGGAACACGTAGTGTGCGATGGGGATGCCCTTGCCGGTCACGAGGAGGCCGATCACGATCTGGGGCCGGTCATCACGCTTGTCCCAGCTGTAGCCGCAGTCGCGGGAGGGGAACAACGCGCTTGGCTGCACGCCGCTTCGTACCTCTTCTTCGTCTCCTCTCCGAGGACTCTCATGACTGCCAGGTCGGTTGGCCAAGCGACAGCACCCCTCCAGATGCAGCCTGGGACATCTACCTCACTGATCCAGGGCGTGCTGGTGGGGGTCCGGATTGAGTGAATCAGGACGCCGCAAGCTGCTTCGGAAACAGATGGCCCTGTGGAATACTACGGATAGATTCATCATTAGCAGAGCGACTCCAGCAACATACACGTACGGGGGCGGCGCACCTCTCAATTCATTCGAAGCAAGCCAACTCGAACCCACCCCTGAAGCCACCGCGATCATTAACGCCGAACTAGACGAGGAGAGGATAGCGTTAACATGCGGCGGGCTGGAATCCATACTCACGATCAATCGCAACACATCCTGATTTGTCCTGCTAGCTCGGCTAACGAGACGGTCGCGCAGAAGATTTATGATGTGGATGTCCCTAATTATAGAATACCGAGCAATTACTTGGCGGAAGTACATACCCTCAGCGACCATCCATACAATGGCCCAAAGGCCACCCAGTAGGGCCCTTCCGTCCACGGGTGCCTTGCCGGTGCCATGGACCAAGACAGCAGCGGATATAGCGATCGCACTCCCTATAGCCGTCAAGAGCAGGGTCATCCGCTGCCTTGAGCTTCGTTCCGTCGACCTCCATCGATCACGATAATGCTCCAATTCGTGTACGAGGAAGCCGTCGGGTGTCACAGCGTGCTCACTTGATCGCACCGGCCCACTCT
>JAJYVK010000389.1 GCA_021792075.1 Actinomycetes bacterium
CAAATGGAGCGGGAGACGAGACTCGAACTCGCGACATCCAGCTTGGAAGGCTAGCCTTGTGCTAAACGCTCCAGAAACGTCATGGCCTGAGATCAGCCACAGCGCTAGCCTGCGGGCCAGCGCTACACAACAGCGATAGCCTCACGCGCCCGTCTGAGGGTCAAAATGCCGATTTTCGAAGCGATATAGCGCTAGCGTGCGAACAGGCTGCGGCTGGAGAGAGGAGCCTTGTAGGAGGGGGGATCTGGACGCGGCTGCCGCAGCGATGGGGGAGGTTTCCCCTGATCGACTGAGCGAATCTGGTGGTAGAGACACCGCGAGCGTAACCTTCATTAGCCTTGCGCTGTGTTGAAGGTTGTGCGGCAACCTTTCATAAGGAGATTTAATGTCAGCGCTCGTTTGACCTCTAACCGCCCCAGCCCTTTGTACAGACTCGGGTCTCTTGACCCTCGGCGCCTTGTGCCCCTGCCCGGTAGCTCTCGTCAATCTCCGGGATCTGGTAGGTGCGGGCCACCATCTGGGCCGGGCCCCTGGGCACTTAGGACTCACTGTCCCCAGCGTACCGGAATAGGGCCATCACGGTTGTAGGAGCAGCCAATTGATTGCAGCGACGCGAGCGATCCCCGTTGCCATCTCAAGATCATTTCGCTCAAACGGCTCTTGCGGGCCGGTCCACCCGAAGCCAAGCTCGGAGTCCGACGACAAGAGATCGTGGCCGTGTGTCAGTTTTGAGCGGGTCTGGTAGAGGCGTTTGCGTGCTTTGACTAGCCCCTCGTCGTTGGTTGAAGCATACAGAGCCAAGAACCTCCGGAAGCTCGCGGTTGGCCCAGGCCCCCCAACAAGCCCGCAGGTTGGGCAAGCCAGTCCCTGCAGTGGCGGAAGGAGTGACTCGACTGCCTGAACAGCTGCAATCAGTGCAGCAGACGCGGAAAGGGGATACACATCCCGTGCATGGCGCAGCCAAAATGCGCTACGCAAAAAGCGTTCCCTTGTGACGTCACTCCGTGTAGCAAAGTGCCGGACCCACGTCGCGAGTGATTCCGGGACATCGAACACGGAATCAGTCCCGGTTCCACGGCGGCCGTAAAACTCCACATCTGCCACCACCGGCATCAAGGGATCCGCTACTGGAGTGAGACGGTTGGCCTTCCCCTCGAAGCCCTCGATGAAATATCCCTCCTGGACCCACTGTGTTTTAGGGAAGGCGGAAAGCGGCTCGCCCATTACGATGGCCCAATGCTGGTTGCCAAAGCGAGGCGTAGTCTTGAGCAACGGAAGGAAGAGGCTTAACAGGAGCTCGTATTGCCTTCTACGCTCGACAATGCGTTGGGTGTTGATCGCCAATGAAGGGGTGTCGTCATAGGGGAACTCAAGGACCAGCGGGTAGTCTTGGATGAGTTGAGAAATTCTAGGGGCATTACCTGGCGGAGCGGTGAGCGTGAACAGGTCGCAAGCCCAGGTACCCGTCACAGGGACTGACGCCATGAGGATCGCCCGGTGTATACGCCGCTCCGCGGGACCAAGGAGAACAACGCGGATCTCTTCAAGGATCGGCTCCAGTGCCTGGTCATCGAGGGATGTCTCCACGAGAGCTAGAGCTCCACCGTTCGTGTAGTGCATGCTGACATCTGGATTCTCCGAATGCGGCAGATCCACTCGCGTTCTAGAAGTGAACTGAGCGTGATGAAGGGAATGCAAGAGTATTGTCGCTAATTCGCCGTCATCAACTTGCCCCACGTGGCAAAGGGCGCTGATATCCCGCACCATCGTTACCTCGTGCGGTCGGCAATAAACGCGCTCAGAAAGGCTCTTGCTGTCTGCTCTGCCTTGGCTGCAATCGCATTCATCGATTGCGGCGTCTCGCGGCCAGGGTGGCTCAAAGTTGTATTTCTCAGCCTCGCGATTTCTAGAGCATTTGCAAGGGTGGCGGCGTCTAGCTTTAGTCTAGTTGCTGTCGCCTGTATCTTCTGGTTTAGATATCGTTGCTCTAGTCGCTCTACGTGCTGCAGGGTAGAGCGTATCTTGTTAGCGTGCCCCTCGACCGTGTTTGTCGTGGAAAGGGCTTTCTGTAGACGTGCGATATGGTCGGCGGCTTCCTGCCGCGCCCCTTCAGTTAAAGTTTCTTGCCCCGCTTCGCGTCGAGCAATGGCTTCCAGCAGGAGAAAGTAGTTGGACACCACATTACCTAGGCTACGGGGAGTCTGATCACTTTGATCATATTGTTGGGATGCTTGGTAGTAGAGACGACAAAGGTCTGCCGCATACTTACGGCCGGCGACGTGGCGGCGAGCAAGAGTGCGCGCTTCACTCCCTGTGAGGGGTCGGGTGGCGAAGCCGCCAAAGGTGCCACCAATCCAGCGCGAGGTTGGCCTATCGATCAAGCCGGTCAGGTCCGTAGCGCCAATCCGAACTAGTTCGATGCGGGGACGTTCGCCCGTACCAGCTAGCGCTACGATTACTGCGGGCACTTCATTGCGCTCGATGTGATCCCAGGCTTCCTCCATGGTGGCAGCCTGCGTGCGGAACCAAATTATGCGGGTGCTTCTGACGATCACCTGGGCCGGTAGCGCGGAGAAGTATTCCGGCCACGGGACTGTGGGATGCTGCAACCGAGGCGTCTCTTGGCGGAGTCCGTCGAGCCGGGCGACTGTTGGGGACTCGATCCGGACATTGGGACCTAGATCCAGGGTTCCGACAGGGAGCGCGGCGGCTCCCACGAAGCCCCATGCAGTCCACACAACACCTTTACTTGCCAAGAGTCTCATTGTAGTTTAGTCGGTAACGATTTGGGTCACGTCGCCCTGGCAAGTCTGGCCATCTGGACGCGGCTGAACTCTACCCATTCGGGCGAGAGGGCCGACCCCCGCAACGCGTGGCAGGGGCGATCGAGGCCCTCCGTATACTTTGGGTATCTGATGACTAGAGTTGACTTATTACGCTTGGTGAATGACCTGCCGGACGACACCGTGGACGACACAGCCCTCGTGCTGAAGATGATCATGCGACGCCAACTCGATCCCGCTCAGACATGGGTTTGGACGGAGCAGTGGCAGGAGCAACTGAGGGGATCCTTCGGTGACCTGGAGGCTGGGAGGACCCAGCACTTCGACACTGGCGAAGACTTGCTGGCGGCGCTGTAGTCAGCGCTGCG
>JAJYVK010000390.1 GCA_021792075.1 Actinomycetes bacterium
CAGGTTCATGACAAGCGTGACGTTGTCGTTGCGCTGCTACTAGACATCAGCTGCTCTACCGCCGAAAGGCAGGAGTCGGCGAGCCAGTTTGTGGAAGACCCGCAGTTGGGGTGGGTGCCCAGGGAGCTCACCTGGTCGGAATCACGAAGCCCCGCGATTTCCGAAAAGGGATATCGGACCCTACTCGATATCGAGGTAGAGATGGCGGCAGTGATTTCAAGCGTCATGAACCTCGTGGGAGACGGTTTTGGACTTTACGCATTTTCTGGGTCTGGCCGCAGCGAGGTAGTTTTCCAGATACTCAAAGAGATGCAGGAGCGGTTCGGGACATCTGTTTATCGCAAGCTCGATAGCCTTCGCCCCATACATTCCACCCGGATGGGGGCTGCCATTAGGCATGCGGCCAAGAAGCTGGCTCGTTTGGACGCGAAGACCAGGCTTCTGATACTTCTGTCCGATGGAAGGCCTTTTGACGTCGATTATGGGCCTCCCGACGAGCACGGGCATTCGGATTACGACCCTGATTATGCGCGAGGCGACACACTACGCGCCGTAGAGGAATGCCAAAGGCTAAATGTGAAGTTCGGAGCGATTCTCACCGGATCTCCGGACGACAACGCCTCGCTCGCATCAGGCGGGCCGCTTTGGACGAAATGCGAGGATGTCGACGATCTAACGCGAGGGGTGGCCTCGCTCTTTGGCCAGCTCCTCGATTCGAAAAAGGTGGTGGCAGTCTAGGTGCATCTGTGGTTTGCGGTTGCAGGCACCTGCACGAATAGCTGAAAGGAAGGTCAGCATGGTTGAACAACTTGGACTGAGGGAATTCAGGGGTCATCACGGCGAGCCGCTTCCTGGTTTCGAGTACCCCAGGCCGCGGCATCCGTGGTACCTCCATCAAAAGCCAACCGACAACATTGACGAGCTGATGCCCATTGCTCGGACGCTATCGAGAAGGCGTTACGGGCGCTGCGCATTGGGAGTCGTTGAACCAGGCGAGGAAGTGCTGATAGTGACTCACCGCTCGCAAAACGATGTGGTTTACGAGGCTATCAGAAGAGCGCTCTTGGAGCGTGGGGTGGCAAAGGTCGAAAGAGTGGACCTTTCCGACCTGGGTATTGAGGTTGGAACATACAGCGCCGAGGATGGATGGCGTGAGATAACCGATCGCTTGAACGACATGATAAATCAGGGAGTGGAGTTCACCGCTGTTGCCAGGAAAGTCAAGCAGTACCTTGACGATCGCCCGGGTTATACGGCAGTCATCGCGGGCGAAGCGGGGCGCAATCATTGGGAAAGGGCGGCCTCGGAGAAGTTTCGCAACAACTGGCTCTATGTCACGTACGAGGATTTCATATCGAGGGCCAATGCCTTTCCAGATGAGCTGTGGCGTACCGTCGACCTCAAAGTCATAGCCGCTTTGCGCGATGCGGCCAAAGTCCGCATTACTAGCCCGGAGGGAACCGACATTGGTTGGGACGTAACCGAGCATCAGGCAGAGCTCTGGCCCAAGGGGGCTTACATTAGCGGCCACATCCTCGGCTCCACCATTCAAGGTATCCGCTTTGGCCACCCTGTCGAGACCTTCTTGGAGGAGGCAAAGACTCTTTTCCCTACACTAAATGGAGTTGTCGCCGGGACCAGCAACCATACAGGGTATTTCCCTCACATCGAGGTTCACGTTGAGAACGGCATGATCACGCAGATCATCGGTGGAGGCAAATATGGCGAGCTATGGCGGGAGGTCAAGGAGCGGTTCAAAGACGTTCAGTACCCTGGCTTCCCTTACAAAGGTTGGGCTTATTTCAATGACGCCTCGATAGGCACCAATCCGAAGAGCTACCGCCAGGTCTCGACTCTTTGGTCGTACACCGATTCGTGGACGAACCTTCCCGAGAGAGCCCAGGCTGGAGTGATCCACTTCGGATTCGGAGCGGAGCACTGGGATCAGACCTTCCTCAGCTATGCGCGTCAGAACAAGCTGCCAACCATGCACTTTCCTCACGTTCACAACATTTTTGCCACCTACGAGATCTTGCGCAGAAGCACCGGCGAGTGGTACAAGCTGATTGACAAGGGCCGGCTTGCCCCGCTCGACGACGAGGATACCATTCGGCTTGCAAACTGTCTTGGAGGACCAGAGCTTTTGGAGTACGACTGGATTCCTGCGCTCCCAGGGATCAACTACCCGGGCGACTACAAAAGGGACTATGCCCCAGATGCTGTCAAGTGGATTCGCCAGGATCAGGAGGGAGCCTTTGATCCTCTCAAGTAGTACCCCTAGGTGCCGTTGCAGCTAGGCGATGAACGGTAGCCGTTTCTCGGACCCTTGCTATGCGGCGAGCGTTGCGTTCCGTCCTGACATAGATACGGAGTTCGTACAGCAAGAAATTAGAAGTCAGCAAAGCAATCAGGAGAGCATATGACCACAGCGAAAGTAATCACCACTCACTACGACGTCCAAAAGCGGCGACGCACCGACTTCTTGGATGACTGGACCAGACACTACCGAACTCTGGTGCGCAATAGCGATGTGCAGCTGTTCGATACCGCACGTAGGATGAGGAGAGGGGTCTACGTAAGCGATGATGGGGGCCGCCCGTCGAGGAGTCTCGACGCTCTGCTTCATGAAATCGATCCCGGCGTGACGTCGACCACACACCGGCACTCTTGGGATGCAATGGTCCTTTGCATAGGCGGTTGGGGCTGGACGGAGATAGACGGGCAGCGGATCAATTGGGGTCCTGGCGACGCGCTCCATCTTCCAGCCTGGGCCTGGCATCGCCACGGCAACGAGGGAACAGAAGTGGCACGATTTATGACGGCGTCGTCTGAACCGCTGCTCGAGACGATGGGGATGGCTATTGACGAAGAAGTGGGAGATACCCCCTTTGACGAGCTGCCCTCGAGGCCGCCATATACAGAGCCAGTGGAAGGAAGCGATCCATTTGCCGCAAGGATTAACAGGCTTGCAAATGATCAGGAGCAGAGGAGAGCAGGACGGCTCCATACCAGCTGGGATGATGTCGAGTTGCTGAAGTCTCCGCGAGGCCAGCGCACCGCATTTCTGCTCGACAGATCCATAGGGTATGGAGCCTCTGGGCTTTCGATGGTTGTCGGGGAATTTGCTCCAGGGCGAGGCCAGAAGT
>JAJYVK010000391.1 GCA_021792075.1 Actinomycetes bacterium
CTCCTCGAGACGGCGCGGCGCATCCGCGACCAGGGAGGTCTCGTGCTCGCCCCCCACCCGACCGATCCCGCGCGTCGTGGTCTCGGTCGAGCGGGACTCGAGCGGCTCGCGGACGAAGGTCTGCTCGATCTCGTCGAGGTCGCCGAATTCCCGGTCAGATCCCACATCCACCACGATGATGTCCGCTTTTGCGCCGTTTATGTCGCGAAGGGCACGTGCTATCGCCTCCGGGATACGAAGGTCGTACTGGCTGTCAACGGCGATTAGCACCCTGTTGCCTTGGTGGGCTGCACTGTAACCGATGAAGCCGACAGCCGTTCGGCGGATTCCGTCTTCACCCACAAGATAACGGGCGTTCGCATCGAGACCCGAAATGTCGTGTTTGATCAGGCTGTGTGAGTGGCCCGTTCCTTCAGCCAGAGGCTTTTCGCTTTCAGAATCGCACATTGTCCCCCCAAAAAAATGAAATGTGCTCCAGATCAACTGGCAAGTTGGCTATCTTTACTTGGAAAATCGTAAATATAGTTGCTCGAATTAGTTGCACGCCACAATTTTCTCACCATTTCACTCTGCGGGCTGTGTTGGGTCTACAGGCAATGGTCAAATCGATCGCAGGCTTTCTGCGATTGCGGGAGTGCCGTGTGCATTTAATACAGGAACAAGTCTTTGCTCCACACCTGCGTCAGCTTCTCGAATGTACTGGGGTGTCGTTGACAAGCAGGGTGTGGAAAGCTAGCTTTAACATCTGGACGTGTTGTGGGGGGAGTTGAATGTGCCCGAGAGTCTAAAGGGCCATCCCTGTGTTTAAAACATCGATTCTGGGTGGCCATGTATCTATATTTCGAGCATCTGGGGAGGCTGCCTTAGGCAGCATTGCGGTGTCTAAGGCAAAGCTGCGGCATCTCGCTATTTCTATATGGTGCCGCGACCAAAAAAGTTGCATGTTACAGATATTCACGAGGCTTCATTGCGAACGGGAGGTAAGCATCGCAGGTGTAACTTTGGCGGTCCTCTGAGTCTTTCTGTCTGTGACGGCAACGGAGCTGGCCTGACACCGAATGCGAGATTCTCCAATGGTCGCGGCGAGCGGAGCCGCCTGCGACATCTGTGTCGAGGGGCCAGTTAGACAATTCTTGGGTTTCGATCTTTAGAGACGCTCTTTATTGTGGCAATTTGGATGCCGATGCTGGCATTGGGCTATGTAGGTACCCTCTCGGTGAGGAGGGCAATGGAAGCCGCCCCAAGTGTTTTTGAGCTCTGTTTGGAAACTCAATTGTCAAAGAAGTCGTACAATTCAGAGAATCTCTGGTTAGATTCCGATTTTGACAATATTGAGAGTCGTCCGGAAAAGGGCGCTCAGTCAAGAAGGCAATTAATTTCAGCACTATGACGAAAACAATGTCCCGATACACGCATTCCACGACCGCGCCGTCGCGAACTTATACCGCGGTGTTCCAAATCGTGGTGGTCCTTGCCGCCGTGGGCGTCTGGTACCTCCTAACGGCCACCAATGCGGTCACCGCGGATCAGCTACCTTCGGTCGGGAGCACCTTTTCAAGCATCGAGCAGATTCTCACCAAGTCCAATACGCTTCATGACCTTGCTGTGAGCACTTACGAACTTGTGGCGGCGTTCATAATTGCGACGGTTGTTGGCATTGGCTTAGGCTTTCTGCTCGGAGAGTACGGCCGGCACAGAGCTGAAGTCAGAAGAGTGGTGGAGGCAGGACTCGGGACCGCTCTGGCAACTCCCAAATTCATATTCTTGCCGGTACTGGTCCTTCTCATCGGGGCCGGATATTGGGAGAAGGTGATTTACGGGCTGTCGGATGGAATTATCATCATGATTCTTAGCGCTTCTGCAGCCGCCTATACCGTTGGCGAAAACGAGCGCATCTTGGCGAGATCCTACAAGATGTCAAGGGTCCAGTTTTTTTCGAAGGTCTTCGTGCCCAGTGCTTTGCTCCCAGTCATCGAGGCGCTGAGAATAAGCATGGTTCTCGTTATTTCCGGAGTGATGCTGGCAGAGATGTACATCTCAAATGCCGGCATGGGCTTTTTGATATTCCAGGCTGGGACGCAAGATGAAGTTCCACTTCTAATCGGCGCAATACTTGTTGTCGCCGCACTGGCCGTAGTCCTGAACTCGGCGTTTCAGCTAATTGAGAAGAGTATTGGCAGATGGCGTACTTAAAAAGGAATGGAAAATGACTCAATCCACCAACAGGCTTTCCATGACAGACTCTCCTGAATCCTATGCTATTGATTCGACAAGTGCTGGTTTGGCTGGCCGGGACGGCTCTGTGGAGGTACGTGGACTTACGGTTTGCTATTCGGATTCCAAAAAGCAGAAGCACACAGTTCTCCAAGACGTCTCCTTCAGTGTTCCCAGTGGAACCTTTGCGACTGTTGTCGGTCCGTCCGGGTCTGGGAAGAGTACGCTGCTCAAGATTCTCGGTGGACTGCATCCGGCTGAATCGGGTGAAACCATCATCGGAGGAAGGCTGATAACCGAGCCCAATCCTGATCTCGTTACCATCGTCTTCCAGGACAGCTCTCTTCTTCCTTGGAGGACGGTGATCAGAAATGTAGCTTTACCACTCGAGACCGCTGGTGTCGGCCGCCAAGAGCGTGAAAACAGGGCTCGGGAGGTTCTTGAACTGGTTGGACTTGGGGATTGCATTCATAAGTATCCGCGCGAGCTGTCAGGGGGAATGAAGCAGCGAGTGGCCATCGCACGCGGTCTAGTTGTTGAGCCCGCGGTTCTGCTGATGGACGAGCCTTTTGCAGCACTTGACGAACAGACGCGGTACGAAATGGGCGAGGAGTTGCTAAAGCTTTGGGACAGACTCAAGTCGACAGTGATATTTGTCACCCACAATCTCTCCGAAGCGGTGTTCCTTGCCGACAAGGTGATCGTCCTTGAAGGCCGTCCGGCAACAGTGGGCCAGATTCTTGATGTGGATTTCTCTCGTCCGCGCGACCTTGGACTGATGGTAGCCCCGGAGTTCCATGTCGTTCGGGATCGCCTTTACACTTCGCTCAAGCGAGACAGGATCAGAAGCTCGGGCACATACAGTTGGTCGCATGGGTCGTCAGTCCCTGACGGGGATCTCGCAGGGGGTGAAAGATAGCGTGTCAGTGC
>JAJYVK010000392.1 GCA_021792075.1 Actinomycetes bacterium
GTGGACGAGCGCCCAAAGCACGCGATTGTCCAGGGGAAGGACTTGGTTGCGTTCAGCCTCCCGCCACCAAAGCCCAATCAGCTCCTTTAGCAGATCCGGATTGGCTTCGGCAAGATCGTGCACCTCCGTGGGATCGGCCCGCACGTTGTAAAGCTCCCACTTGTCGTCATCAAACGGCGCGTTTGGATTCTGATCGTCGTATAACGGTGCAATGGGGTGATATGTGACGGCCTTCCAGCCGCGATGATAGATTCCCCGCGATCCAAAGATTTCGAAGTACTGCGTTTCATGCATCTCAGGTGCGGACCTGTTGGATTCGGACAACAACGGCGAAAAGCTAATTCCATCTAACTCCGATTGCGCAACGGATTCGATCACCTCGGGCGGCGACACACCTATCAGAGAGAGAATCGTCGGCATGATGTCGATGGCGTGAGTGAACTGGTGACGCAACCCACCCTCATCGAGACCACCGAGGGGCCAGCGGACAATGCAAGGATCGGCTACGCCGCCTTCGTGGACTTCGCGCTTCCAGCGTTTAAAGGGCGCATTGCCCGCCATCGTCCATCCCCAGGGATAATTATTATGGGTTAGTGGACCTCCAATCTGCTCTATGCGCTGATGCATCTCGGCTGTGTCAGCGGGATCGAGGTTTGTCATTCTCACATCGTTTATAGATCCATCCGGGCCACCCTCGGCACTCGCTCCGTTGTCCGAGACAACGACCACAATGGTGTTTTCCAGTTCCCCAAGATCTGTAATGAAAGCCAGCAAACGGCCAATCTGTTCGTCGGTGTGGGACAGAAAACCCGCAAATGATTCCATAAATCTGGCGGCAACCTGCTGTTCCATCTGACTGAGACCATCCCAAGGCCGCACCCATGGCGGTCTTGGAGACAGCTCGGTGGATGGCGGAAACAGGCCGAGCTTGATTTGTCGTTGGAAAGCCTCCTCTCTCCAGCGGTCCCAACCCTTGTCAAAGTGGCCCCTGTAACGCTCAAGCCAGTGCCGGGGAGGTTGATGCGGAGAATGGCAAGCACCGGTCGCAAAATATAGAAAGAACGGCCTGTCCACCTCTACGCTCCGCAGGTCGCCAAGAAAGGCGATCGCCTTGTCGACGAGATCTTCGGTCAGGTGATACCCGCTCTCGAAGGAGCGAGGTGGCCTGACGGAATGATTGTCGTGATAGAGAGCTGGCGCAAACTGATTTGTCTCACCCCCGTGAAAGCCGTACCACCTGTCGAAGCCCCGCGAAAGCGGCCAAGTGGTTCTAGGTGCTGCCATGTGAACCTCGTCATCTGGAGTCAGGTGCCACTTCCCGACGGCATAAGTAGCGTAGCCATGGGCCCTTAGCACCTCCGAGAGATACCCATTCTCCTTGGGTGGCTTTCCCCAATACCCCGGAAAACCGACCGCAAGATCGGAAACACGCCCCATCCCGCTTCGATGATGATTGCGGCCGGTCAGAATGCAGGCGCGCGTCGGAGAACATAGGGCGGTCGTATGGAAATTTGCAAACCTGACACCGCTTTGAGCAAGCCCGTCGATATAGGGCGTCTCTATGTCGGAGCCATAGCATCCCAGCTGTGCATAACCGACGTCATCTAGGACATCAAGCAGCACATTCGGAGTCCCCTTCGCTGGCATGGGCTCTGGCGGCCACCATGGCTCCGAATCTCTCCAGTCCCTCCCGATCCGACCTTTGAATTCGTTGAACGCCATCAAGTCCCCTTAGTTGAACGGGTTGCTGAACGCAGCTATCACAGATCGACAACCTGTCAGCCTCGCGACATTTCAGCATGAATCTCGCCGAAAAAGCGTGCCGTGAAACAAAGCATTGGAAGAAGTCTAGGGGCGCGGTTTGAACATGTCCAGGAACCAGATCGCAGTGCGGCCAGAGCCATCGACAAACCTCGCAAGTCGCTGAACCCGAAGATCCCCAGGACGAGACCCTATTTACCTATAATGATGGATATGGCAGCTCACGCGGGCACGCTCCGTCACCACCTCAGGTCTCGGCAGATCATGCGAACGGCTGTGGGCCTCGCACTTGCGGCATCGGCGTTCTTTCTCCTTGCAGGGCGCTCGAGTGAGCTTTCCGGAGCTTCGATAAAACTAGCCCACAGCAACTGGCGGTGGGTACCGATGGCCGTCATCTGCGAGGTTTTTTCCTTTGTGAGCTACGCAATGCTGCAGAAAACGCTGTTGCAGAGCGTCGGAACGCGTGTGCGGATCGGCCCGCTTTTGGCCCTCACAATGGCGACGACAGCTATCGCCAGTTCGCTGCCGGGAGAACCTGCCTTCTCGAGCGCATACCGCTTTCAGCAGTATCGCCGACGCGGTGCAGACACAGCCGGTGCCAGCTGGGTGGTTGTGGCGCTTTTAGTAGTCTCTGCAATAGGTCTATCCTTCCTCCTTCTCATAGGAGTCGCTCTAGCTGCATCCAGCAGTTCCGGATATGAACTTCGAGGCGCTCTAATTCTTTCGATGGCTGTGATACTGGCGGCTGGAGCTGTATTGATCCGACGCGATCTTCTCGCAGCTTTGGCGACTGCCGCGCTTCGCACACTGAAAAGAGTCTCCGGTCATCCAAGCGACCGCCGCCTTCAAAAGCTGACTACTTCCGTCGAAGAACTCAGATTGATACGGATCAGCTGGCAGGAGATGGGTGTAACGGTTGCTTTGGCACTTCTTACCTGGATCTTCGATGCTCTCTGTTTGGTTTCGTCCTTTCGCATCGTCCACACCGGGATATCCTGGACCGCGCTCCCGCTGGCCTATGGCGTATCCCAGATCGCTGCAGTCCTGCCGCTTCTGCCGGGCGGACTTGGACTTGTTGAAGGAAGCATCACGGCGGTTCTTGTCGCCTACGGCAGCCCTCGCATCCCGACTCTTGCAGCTGTGCTGGCCTATCGAATCATCGGCTTTTGGCTTGTGATCCCTCTGGGCTGGTTTGCGTTCGCGACAACCGCCTACGTTTGGCGCCGCTCCAAAAAAGATCGCGACAGAGTTGCTGCCCCCTCTGGAAATGAAGAGGCCTCTGCGATGTCTCGGCGTCAAGAGGGCCATCCAACAGTGCCAGGACCCCATGCATGACTTGCCGCCCGATCGCACAAGGCCATGGGCTAGTTGGAA
>JAJYVK010000393.1 GCA_021792075.1 Actinomycetes bacterium
TCATCTCAAATCCAGGAACGACAAGGACTATACCTCAGTTTTTCGGCCGCTCGCCGACGAACTCAAGCGGCTGAGCCTCGATTGCGTGCTCGACGGTGAGGTCGTAGTCTTGGACAAAGACGGGATATCTAATTTTGAAGCGCTGCAGAATTATCAGCGAACCGGTGATGGGGATCTGCGTTATTACGTCTTTGACCTGCCCTTCGCTGATGGGTACGATCTTACGAATCTGCCACTTCTGAGACGCAAGGAGGCCTTGCGGGCATTAGTCGAGGGTTTGGAATACGTCAAATTCAGCGATTACCTAGTAGGCAAAGCCAAAGAGATGTTCCAGCAAGCCAAGGCTAGGAACCTCGAGGGCATCATGGTCAAGGATGCTTCAAGCAAGTATCAGCCAGGCAAACGAACCAAGTCATGGCTCAAGATCAAGACTCACAAACGCCAAGAGGCTGTGATCGGAGGTTATACCGCGCCCCGGGGAGGCCGTAATAAACTGGGCGCCCTGATCCTGGGCGTCTACGATCATGGCGAACTCACCTACATCGGTCATACGGGAGGCGGCTTGAGCAACCGTCAGTTGAGCGAGCTTTATGACCGACTACATCCTCTCGAACGCCACAGCTCCCCGTTTTCCTCGAGCTTCAAGACGAATGCGCCGGTCACCTGGGTCGAACCCTTTTTAATGTGCGAGGTCGAATTTGAGGAATGGACCTCCGACGGGCTGATGCGTCAACCCACGTTCATCGGTTTGCGCGAGGATAAAGATCCCAGACTTGTAAGGAGAGAGGAGCCCCAGTTGAATCCGGAAGCGGTGGCTGAACGACCCTCGCGAATCAGGCGCTCTAGAGTGCGCTTCACCCATCTGAACGGTGTCTATTGGCCGGATGAAGGCTATACGAAGCGTGATCTCATAGCCTACTATGACAACGTTGCAGAGCTGATACTGCCCTATCTTCGCCATCGTCCAGAGTCACTTAACCGCCAGCCGAACGGGATTGGAGAGCCTGGGTTCTTTCAAAAGGACGTGGAGAATCCTCCCATATGGGCAAAGACCGTTCCTATTTATTCTGAGGCTGGGGACAGAGAGATTAATTGGCTGGTCTGCGACAATCGCGATACGCTGCTTTATATGGCGAACCTCGGATGCATTGAGGTGAATCCATGGTTGTCGCGTCTTTCGAGCCTCGATAAACCGGACTTCTGTCTAGTCGACTTGGACGCGAAAACATGCCCGTTTGACTCGGTGATAACGGTGGCGCTCGAGACGAAGAAGTTGTTGAACGAGCTCGGCGTGCCCAGCTATCCCAAGACATCCGGCAAGACCGGGATGCATATCTGTCTACCCCTCAATGCCAAGTACAGCTACGACCAGAGTCGTCAGTTCGCCGAACTTTTAGCAGGGATGATCCATGATCGCCTTCCCAGGTTGACAAGCATTGAAAGGGATCCTTCCAAGCGCCGCAATCAGATATATCTGGATTTTCTTCAGAATCGACGCGGTCAGACGATGGCTGCCCCATATTGCGTCCGCCCGGTGCCAGGGGCGCATGTGAGCACCCCGCTTTCGTGGGAGGAGGTCGATCGGAAGCTCCGCCCTCAATCCTTTACAATCAAGACGGTCACGGATCGCTTTGAATCTCTTGGAGATCTTTGGAAGCCGGTGCTAGCCAAAGGGATCGACATGAGGGCGGTGCTCAAGGAGTTGGACCGTCCTGACGAAAGCTGAGTGCCGGGACTTTTGCGAGTCCGAATCATCCGGACGGCTGACGCGATCCAAGGGGCTTTGCTGACCAGTGTAGTTGAACGGGGACGATTTGGCTGGTGAGTCGGCCGAATCGAATTCACAGTGATCTGGATCTATCCGCCTTTGCGGCTAGAACAGATCTGATACAAGCACCAGCTTGCGAGTAGTGCTTGTTGGCATTTGCTGCTCAGATGGCTGTGACGTATTGACAAGATGAGTCCGACCTGTGCCGGCGGGCAAGTGCTCCCGGCACAGGTCGGTATTGCTTATGGCGTTACTTTCGTGGTCTAGGAGCTTCTCATATGGTTGTTGCCGTTTTTGGCGCCGGAGGCGAAGACAGCGATCCCATAGCCCGGGATGGGTACGAAGACTTGCCCGTTAACGGGATTGGATGCCACCGAGTGCGCCGATACCACCGTCGGGAAGTTCTCCACCCAGCGGTTTCCGTGGGAGCTGATCACACCCAAGACCGGGGCATGATATCCGCTGGAGAGGCCGTTGGAAGTCATGTTGCTAGCAGCGAGGTAGTATTGTGCCGTGCTCGGATTGAACCAAACTTCATCGGAGCCGCCGACCTGCGGGAATTTCGCAATAATGCGGCCATTCCTCGCGTCCATTATGTAAGACACCGCCGGGTTGCCATTGTAGGTAACTCCGTTGACCGTGTCGCCGGCTATGGCGTCACCGCTGCAGCCGAGGAGCATCTGCTGGAGAGGTACGTTGATGGCCAATCCGGCTGGCGAACATCCGGGTACAGGGAGCGTGCGGGTGACGCTCATGGTCTTGGGATTGATGACTGCCACCTCACCCATCCATGACCCGTCCGTGGTCGGGATCTGGGGAATGTTGACATAGAACATGTCATTGGCGGGGTTCCAGGCTGGCTGTTCAATGCCATCGATCGCATTTGTGAATGGGATCTTACCTACGACCTTGTCGTTGGCCGGGTTGGCATTCACCGAGATGAATGACAGGTAAGGCGGCGTGTCGACATCGTTGGCTATGACTACCAGGTGATCGACGGGATCGTATGCCAGTTCATCAGCGCGGCATAGGCCTCCAGTGGAGATTGTCGCAGCTAGCGTGCCGGTGCTCGGGCTACTCAGATCAAAAACCTTTACGCTGCTAGCTGGTGACGTCGCATTAACTCCGTCGCCCGCCCACAGCTGGGTGACTCCGCCCACGCGCAGCACAAGGTCTCCGTTAGGGCCTCCAACCCCGAAGGGGCCACAGGTGGACTTTTGGGCTGATGTTGCGGTAGCGCCGGTTCCGCTAAAGTCACCGGAGCCGATCACCCCTTCAAATGTGTCGGTCGCCGCGTTGATGGCATCGACACCATTGTTAGTGCGATCTGCAAGGTAATAGGTCTGTGTTTGAGGATCCAAC
>JAJYVK010000394.1 GCA_021792075.1 Actinomycetes bacterium
GAAGGCACAGATCATTCTCAAGGGCATGAGCTTGGTGGTCGACTACCAACTGACCCATAGCTGCTACGATCCGACACCCCTTGGTAGGGCGTGTGGAACCTGCGACTCGTGTCTTTTGCGACATAAAGGTTTCGTTGAGGCCGGACTAAAAGATCCGGCTCTCGAAGGTTACTGATCACGCCCCTCTAATGAGTGAGCGTATCGCACACCTGTCATGGGACAACATCGCCAATTGAGCCACCACTTGATACCCACGATGAACACTCCACAGCCTACGCCAGAGCAACTATTGATTTGGGAGAAATGAGGGAAGATGACGGGCGAAGCAACTGACAATTATCGGTCATATTGAGAGGCCCCCATTTTTTGGTCCAGTCCTAACGAGAGCCAGAGGCTCGGGTTCGTTGGGCAAGGCTCATTCGTAGCTTTAGCGTCGGCCGCACTTGCGTTCTCATTGTAGTCATCGTTGGCGTATTTCCGGTAGTAGCCGATGGCTGGGGACCCTGTGGTCGGGGCGAAGCGTCGTCCACAAGTACAGCAGCCGCTATGCGGCCCGCAGCTGGGGCGGCGCCCAGCCCTTGTACTTGGCAGCGCCGGCGAGTACCTGCAGCTGTTCGATGGTGCCGGGTTCCCTGAACTCGGCGGGGGTCAAGTAGCCGAGGGAGATGTGCCGGCGATTGGCGTTGTCATCGACTCTAAGGTGATCAAAGATGGCCTGCGCTTCGGTAGCGTCCAGGAAGAGCTTGCCGTTCAGGTGCTCGTCCCGTACACGGCCGTTAAGCGCCTCAACCACACCTTTTTGCCGAAGCGATCCCGGCTCTGTGAAGTGCAACTCCACGCCCATCGCGGCACACCAGTCCGCCAGGAGGCCAGCGATGAATTCAGGTCCATGGTCGACGCACAGGTAGACGGGTGCTCCATTCTCGGCCACCAGGCTATCCAGGGTGGCGGTCACCCTCAAGGCGTCGATGTACCTAGCGGCTCGTGATGTGAGCCAGCGCTGGTCGTACTTGCACACGATATTCAAGAGCTTGATAACCCGCTTGTCTTCGCTCTGGTGGAATTGGAAGTCAGCCGCCCAGGTGACGCCTGCGTCAAGGGCCTGTGCCATCCTGAAGGATTTCCATAGCGCTTGGCGCGCTTCTTCTTTGTAGGGCACCCTCAGTCCTGCTACCGCCCAAAGTCTCTGCACGTAGCTTCGGGCCAGGTGTCAGCCCTCTCTGAGATAGGCAGCCCAGGCCCGCTCATATCCACGGCGGAGGTTTTGGGGCGCATAGGTCTTCAGTCATTCGGTGATCTCGGCATCCCGTTCCTCCGGTGGCTTTGGCGCATAGCGCTGCCTGGAGCGGTGCTGGTCGATCAGCTTGCAGGCCCTTCTCTCGCTAACCCCGAACCGGCTGTGCAGCTTGTCGATGCTGCGCCTGCACCGGTGAGGGGTTAGAAGTGTCCCGAGGCGATCTCTTTCAGCATGTCGACGTCGAATGCCTGGTCGGCAACGATCTTTTTCAGGCGCTCGTTCTCGGCCTCGAGCTCCTTCACCCTCTTGGACTCGGTTACCTTTATGTCGCCGTAGGTGTTCTTCCAGCGGTGCCAGGTGGTCTCCGTGATTCCGAAGGAGCGGTCCACCTCCGAGGCAGTGGCTCCCTTGCTAAGGATCTCGTCGCTTTCGGCGACCTTTCGGATCACCTGTTCAGGTGCATGGCGCTTGGACTTCATGTTGTCGTGGTCCTCCATTTCTATTCTGGAGGCCCGGACTCACATTCAGGCTGGACCGGTTTTGGCGGGGCCCCTGTGAGCATGCCTTGGTCAGCAGTGTGCCCGATATGGATGGGCCAAGAGTAGATCAGGTTGTCGAGCGTATTCTCGAAGGTGTTGTTGACCCACTTTGGAAACTCGGTGACGCCGCTGTCGTCGAGCTACTCGAGGGCGAGCAGGTGCCGATGGTGAGCGCACCCAAAAGGAGAGGACCGAACTTGCTCATTGCATCACCCGTCATCATCACACCTCACTTCGAGATTGCTCCCAACTGTGAGGTGTTTGGAAGTCACGACCAAGGGCCGTAGTTCTGCCGAAATCCCCAAATGCCGAGGGTGGGGTTAATTTAGGACCCACTACGGACGACGTGATGGATTCACATCGGCCGTAGTGCGGTGAGAACTTGGCGAGCGTGCTTTGGTCGCTAGCCTCCCTCCCGAGGGTCACTCACATTCCGGGTCGTATCCTCCGTCGCTAGAGGATACGACCGTCACTGCGTCAGCTGGTCGATTTTCGTTGCGGTAAGGGAGCCAGCGGGGACGTTAGACAAATTAGCATAGTTCGAGATCGAAAAGGCGTATTGAGCCACGCAAACGACACTGATTGTGCCGCCGTTATTGCTGTTAGAGAAGTTTGCAATACCGTTGACGGTAATAGCGCTGCGACTGTTCTGAGAAACCGTTTGGTCGACGACTGGATTGGTCGTCGCACCATCTTGGATCTGACAGCTGAAGATATTGTTCTGGTTGGAGTTATAAATCTCGAGGTTGGCGGACACGATATAGGTGCCTTCTGGGACACTGGTCGAACCAACCGTCAGATGCGTTCCTGTAGTCGTGTCACTGGGGATGGTGGTGTAGTAGGCGGTCGCTATGCCTTGCGGCCCTGCTGGCCCGGTCGCACCTGTATCTCCCTGCGGGCCCTGAGGTCCGATGGGCCCTGCTGGCCCGGTCGCACCTGTATCTCCCTTCGGGCCCTGAGGTCCGATGGGCCCTGCTGGCCCGGTCGCACCTGTATCTCCCTTCGGGCCCTGAGGTCCGGTAGCCCCTGTGGGCCCGGCCGGCCCGGTCGCACCTGTATCTCCCTTCGGGCCCTGAGGTCCGGTAGCCCCTGTGGGCCCGGCCGGCCCTGCTGGCCCTTGTAACCCTTGAGGCCCTTGAGGCCCGACTTGATTCCAGCTGATGAGGGTCTCGTTTCTCCGACAGGTTGTTCCGGCCGGAACGATACGCAGGTTTGCCGATCCAAATCGGAAGTAGTCACTCCCACCGTTGTTCGTCACACAACCGTAGATGACGCCGTTTGATGTGTAGGAGTGGTGCCGTGAGGACGCGAATGCGACGCTTCCTCCAAGTCCTCCGA
>JAJYVK010000395.1 GCA_021792075.1 Actinomycetes bacterium
TGGAACGGTATTTCCGAGAGCTGGCAAAAGGGGGCTTAGGAATATCGGGCATTAGAAATGTCCGCGGCATCCTTCACAGGGCTGCGGTTCTCGCAGGGAAATGGTCAGGAGGGATAATTCCCAACCCGGTTGCACTGGCCGACCTTCCAAAGAACGCCGCAAGATCAGAACCCGTTCGTGCCCCGTCGGTCGCAGAGGTAAAAGCGATCATCGAAAAAGCCGAGCAGTGCGGCGATATCAGGATGGCGACGATCATAAAGCTGGTAGCTGCAACTGGAATGAGAAGGGGAGAGGCGGCGGCGCTGCGGTGGTCCGACATCTCCTTCTCTAATTCGAGAGTTGTGATAGACGAAGCAGCGATAACAGCCATGGGTTCGATTCTGGTCAAGTCTCCCAAGACCAAGGCCTCAAAAAGAGTCGTGGCGCTCGACAGGTGGACGCTTCGCTCACTCGAAGATCTAAGAGCCGAGCAGGAAGCACTCGCTCAGAGCATGGGGTTTTCCCTATTTGATGAGGGCTTTGTCTTCAGCTATTCGCCTGACGGCTCTGTCCCGCCCCATCCAGACAGCATCTCCCACGCCTTCAAGAAGATGGTAAAGGCCTCCCAAGTTAGCTCGGATATCCATCTGCACTCTCTAAGGCATTTCCAGGCGACGCTGATCGATCCCTTGTCTTCTGAGCGACAGAAGCAGGCCCGGTTGGGATGGTCCACAACACATATGGCGAGGCACTACACAGATCCCATAACCGAAGAGGACATAAAGATCGCTTCTGAGGTCGGCAGGCAGCTTTACGAGGAAAAGTCAGAGTGAACCGGATCGATCCTTGACTTAGAAGGCTTGATCGGGTTCTGGAGGCTCTCCATAGAGCAGCGCTTGAACGTCTCGCCTCATGAATCTGGTTGCTCCGTTGATCACGAAGTGGCGGATTGGAAAGTCGCCCTTTTTCAGCGAACGGTGCACCGTCGCCTTGGAGATGCAGAAAACGGTCGCCACCTCGCTCACGGACATGAATGGCTTGGTGCGTGGGATTACTTGTCTTGGCATTACAACACACCCCCTTCCATCTGCTCGTTGGGTTCAGCTGGTCTTGGAACGACGCCTTTCACTACTGCCTTCGCTATGGCCTTCTCTTCGGCTCTTGCCCTATCTCCATGGGTCGCTCTCAGCTTTCCCATCCGGCCAAATAGAGAGCTGTCTGAGCCAGAACCGCTGGCCCAAAACCAAGACCCGCCAACCGATCGGCTCTGGGCTCTATATGGGCGCACTGGGTTCTGAGACATAAAGCAAAGGGGTTCGAAGAAGAGAACTCCAGGTCCATCTAGGATCTTTTGGCTTTTGCATCTGCTTTTTTGGATCTCTCTCATGCCCCATATATATGCGGCGAATTTCCATGTACCTTGTCCATTTGATCTACAACTAAGGAGAACCTCGAATCAGTTGGTACCAATACCACTGCGAGAGTTCTCCTTGTAGATGCAGGCTACTGTTCAGCAGAAAACTTAGAAGAGATAGCCAAAGCAAGAATAAACGCACTTATTGCAACCGGACGTCTCAAGCACAACGAAGAAGTACCCGATGCCCCAAGAGGGCCGATACCAAAGAACCGACAAAGAGCGCATGGCGAGGCGTCTTCGAACCAAGCCCGGACGTAAAGATTACGCCAGAAGAAAAGCTATAGTTGAGCCCGTCTTTGGCCAGATGAAAGTAAAACAGCATGCCGGCCAACTCCGCTTACGTGGACTGGCCGGAGCCAGTGGGGAGTGGACACTGCATGCAATTTGCCACAACTTGAGAAAACTGGCCAACTCACGTCAAAACGGAGTGATAGCGCTGGCGTGAAGGGAGAAATACCCCATAACCACCTCAATGAACCCGCTCCACATGCCGTTCATGCGTTCTTATTGGTTTGTTTGCCGCCAATATTGCCAATAAATGGGTGAGATAGAAAAGTCAGTCCGAAACCCGCAACTGATTCGGACTCATCCTCCTAGGTAGCTGGTGTCTTACGGCCCCAACCAAGTAGCTGAATGGTCAGGAGTGAATGAAGTTTCTCCCCATGCCTATCAAGTCTTTTCACAAGATCCCATAAAGCAAGCGAATCTTTAGATATTCGGGGCTTACAGGTTGTACTTTTTGTGTTCCATCCGGTATCTGGGCTCTACATTTGAGTTCATGGGCTCATTGCCCATTGGCTATGTGATATCGAGCTAATGCCAAGTTTGGCGAGGCGTGCCAGATTGGTTGCGGCACATAAAAGACTGAAGTCAGCATCTATTCGTAGCCGTCCTCTTACCCGTGATCGCCTCCCTCCATGTCTGTGTCGCATCAGGTGAGCTAGCTTTCTTTCAACCTTGGGCCTCGTCCCGCGGTAGTCCATCCGCCACTCAGCTGATGACTGTTCGGTCCGCGCTCTGGTAAGTGCAACTTCGTTTATTCCAATACGGATCTTTCGACCGATAACAGATGCAGTACAACATCCAGCGAGTGAGCAGGCAGTACAAGACTTGGCGAACTTGGCTACGCCACTGCCGTCTTTGAGCCTGCTAATTGAGACTGTCACCATGCCGGGGCATGTTACCGTGTCGGCTTCCAAGTCGATAGAGAAGCTGTCCTTGGTGAAAAAACCATTCTTAGCAACCGGTGGCTGTGTTTTGCATTTTGATGAGATGTTCTGTTCGCCGAGGAAGGACTGAATCTCTCCTGTCCCATATGCGGCATCGCCATAGACAGTGGCTGGATCGTCACCATCTGGGTTGCTTGAGCTATCAGCCGCAGGTCCTGGTCCTGAGTTTGAGTCAGTACCAGTTGAAGATGTTAGCGCTGTGTCTTTACAAAGATCGGTGATCAACTCCTTGGCAACGCTTGCATCACCGGCATTGCCAGGGGTGACAACTGTGGCGGTGATGATCTCAGAATCAGGATCAATTGCAATATGACCCTTGTACCCGTCAAAGCTGTGAGCAGAGGTCTTATGTCCATGACGGGCTTCGGGGTCAACAACTGAGATCACCCGGTCCTTGGCAACATTGCGAATAATGCGGAACACTCCATCATCACCTATTTCAAGGTCTTGACCTAAAACTACACCAAGAAGACAAGCAGCTTCGC
>JAJYVK010000396.1 GCA_021792075.1 Actinomycetes bacterium
TGCAGCATGGTTCATACATATATCATACCATAACTGCTATGTCATTTGTGCGACACTACACTAGCATGACCGGACGGTTGCGAATAACAGTACCCAAACTACCCCACTCGAATCTAGGTAACGACACAGCGTTTGGTGCGTCGGATAACAGGAACAGAACAATAGCTGCACCAAATACGGCCAGTAGAGAACTACCGATCATAAGTGCTTGCCACTGCTTCAACACTCCGATACCAAGTAGGAGATGTGGCAGTGCGGAACCCAATGTTAGCGCTCCAATAAGTATGCCTATTGCTGTACCGCGTCCTTTTGAAAACCACCGCGATACCATTTGTACCGCTACAGGATATACACCTGCCAATGATGCTCCAGTCAGGGCCCGAAGAATGAACTCGACAACTAGATGCCTGGCTTCCAGGACAAACAAAGAATTCGTGACAGCGGCTACAATCGCTGAGACGATCAGTAAATGTCGAGGAGACAAGCGATCGGGCAAAGCCAAACTGGCACTGATTAATGCACCGATGACGAAACCCCACTGTACCGCAGTAGTAAGCCAAATCGCAGAGCTAGAAGACAGGTGCCATGTTTGTGCAAGTGATCCTGCCACGGCAGACGTGCTAAACCATACACTCATAGTTAGCAGTTCAGCAATACTAATCAGTGCCAGAGCCACCCACGGAGATTTTGTTCCTGGCTTCCGCTTACGGGCGAAGTAATTGTTGGGAAGTGATGTGTCATCCTTGGTCACGAACACTGGTCGTGGCCTGTTTTGAGATCTCCCTCGAATAGCAAGGACTCCAGACGCGTAGAAGATTCCCGGCGCCATTCATCAGAAAGCGCCGAGCGGATTGCCATTACAGCCGCATCTGACGCACTCATAAGTGGTCTAGTAGAGCGAGTAATACGGCTTAGGACAGTTCCGCCTTCAAGGCCACTAACAATTGACGTTGCTACATCCCGTGCAAGGAATTCGCTTATCCCGGCAACGACTAATCCAGATGCCAAAGTAGCCACCCAGCTGTTTATAATCTCAGCACAAGCCTGGCGGAGGTAAGAACTAGAATTCATCGCATCAAGAGCAACGCCCACAATAGGGCAACCATTAGCAAAATCAGAATCAACCAGTTCCGTGGCGCTGGCCGTAAAAATATCCCTTACCGCTTGAATTACGCTGGAACTCTCAACAAAGTTGTTTTCGAGCAAGCACCTGTAGTACTCCCCGTAACGCATAACAACTTCAACTCCAAGTTGCTCTTTACCTTGAGGGAAAAAGTGATAGAGCGAACCCCACGGAGCTCTGCCCTTGGCAACAATCTCCTTCAGACCCGTACCCTCGTAACCTTGTCGACGAAAGAGCAGCGTGCTCGCTTCTAAAATCCGGTCTTTTGTATTTGATCTAGATGCCATAAATAGCTACTATATCATCTCGATTAACTAGATCACTCTATACAGACCTTTCAATAGACTTATAATTCTAGGATGAAAATATATATTTAGGCAGCGTGTTCAATTGTGACGTCATAGCCTAGGGCTTTGAGTTGTGAGACCAATTTCTTCACATGACGCTCCTGTGTATCTCTGCGGATGAACCAGTCTCCCCCAAGGTCGGCATATGGAACATTTCGCTCCAAGATGTAGTAGGCGGCTACGAGGATGGAGTGTCCGACTGCGACGGTTGCCTTCGCATGGCCTCTACGGCCATGGAGCCTGTTGTATTGGGCGGCAAGATAGGTGTTCTTGGTGCGCGATGCGGCCTTTGCCGACTCAACGAGCGCTGTTCGCAACCACTTCGAGCCATGACGCGTCGTACCTCTTTTTGACTTTCCCGCTGATTCATACTGTCCGGGACACATCCCGGCCCATGATGCAAGCCGTGCAGAGCTGCCAAAGCGACTCATATCTGTGCCGATCTCAGCAAGGAGTGTCTCCGCGGTACGCTTGTCGACTCCTGGAATGGTGCTAAGGAGTTCGACCTGTAGAGCGAAAGGGGCAAGAACTCTGTCAATCTCATCCGACAGTCGTCCGATGGCCTCCTCCATGTAGTCGAGCTTTGAAAGGATCTCCCCGACAATCAGTGCATGATGGGAAGTGAACCTGCCCTCGAGCGCTTCTCTCAGTGCAGGGATTTTGGCTCGAAGTCTCCCTTTGGCAAGGTCAGAGAGTGCATCAGGATCATTCAACCCACTAACAAGTGCATCGAGCATGGCACGGCCTGAGGCTCCCATGATGTCGCTAGCCACCGATGAGAGTTTGATACCGGCATCTTGGAGAATCTTGTCGAGACGTTGTGCTTCTCTTCCACGCTCTTCGATCTGGGCTTTGCGATAACGGGTGAGATTGCGCAGTTCTCGGATCGGTTTTGGTGGCACAAAGCTTGGACGTACAAGTCCATGCTCCACCAGCTGTGCGATCCACTGGGCGTCGGCAACGTCGGTCTTTCTGCCTGGAACGTTGTGCATATGACGGGCATTGAGCAGCCAGCACTCAAATGACTCTTCGAGCAAATAGAACGGGGCTTTCCAGTAAACCCCGGTCGCTTCCATTCCAACCACCGTTACACCGTATGAGCTGAGCCAGTCGCGCAACCCAAGCAGCTCCTGGGTTGTCGTTCCAAATTCGTGTTGATAAACACTTCGTTCACCGTCTTCTCCTGGCACACGAACACAGGCGGCAATTACATCTTTGTGCAGGTCAAGTCCTGCACAGTGCTCCAGCAATGTCTCCATAGTCGAACCTCTCCTCACTGAGACCGATAACACTGGGTCGTCCAGAGGAACTTCGTCTCATGGAATCTAGGATTCGTGCTCGTAGCAACATCAAAGGGTGCCCGAAGTTCCCGCGTCCTGCTAAAGCACGGGCTCACATGCACCAAGAAAAGCCGACGTCACAGGGCGACCTCCTCCATTTTCATCCACATAGCGTGGCCGCCGCAAGGGGGTCATGATTGCTAAAGGGCTATCCATATAGCGTTCCCTGGGATAGCCTGTTGGCATGTTTCAGGCAGGCCTTCACTATCCAGCCTCGTATGCAGAGATGCGTTCGTGGTTTCCCGATGATGCCGCATGCTTGGACTACCGGAACTTCGGATTCAACGGTGGAAGGTTAG
>JAJYVK010000397.1 GCA_021792075.1 Actinomycetes bacterium
CAATTGTGGTAGATCACGTCCAAACAGTGATTTGGATGCTGGTAACTCCAACGCTGGTCCCTCTAATCGGCCAGAACTAAACAGAAGGATTGGGTGCGAGTGGGGGCACTAACTTCAGGGCTGTCTCTTCTTACAAGTCCGTCCGTGATTGGCCTCATGTTTACAGGGGCTCTTCTCGGAGCATTTGTCGGATTGATACCGGGGTTGGGCGGAGCTGTTCTGCTCACCCTTCTTTTGCCCTTCTTATTTCACCTGCCTGTAGCGGAAGGCGTCGCACTTATCGTTAGCGCCCATGCAGGCATCTACTTCAGCGGATCGGCTACCGCCATACTTATTAATTCGCCTGGTGCACCGGAGTGCGCAGCTACCACTTTGGACGGCTATCCCATGTCTCAGAAGAACCGCGCCGCGGAGGCGTTGGGGATATCGGCGATGGCAACGGCGCTCGGAGGCGTCTGCGGAGTTATCGGCCTCGTAGCACTCATTCCCGCTATGGGCCTCATAATCACCATCTTGAAACCAGCCTCTTTCATGCTTTTGGCAGCCTTTGCGATCATCCTGATCGGAAAGCTGCAGTCGGCCTCGGTCACTAAGGGCGTGCTATCCGGCCTCTGGGGGATGATGATCGCCTTCGTAGGATACGATCCCAGCACGGGCCTGCAAAGGTTTGGGTACGGTCAACTCAGTCTGTATAACGGAGTCAGTATTGTAGCGGTTGCCCTGGGGCTTTTTGCATTCGGCCGGATGTTCTACCTCTTTGGGACCAACAGGGCCATTGCCGAGGTCGGACCTACAGCAATTGGTGAAAGGATCGGCGGCCAGGTGTTCCATGGCGTTTCGGAAGTGATCCGCCGACCAATCCAAGTCCTCCGAGCTAGTATCGTTGGCTTCATCGCTGGCCTAATACCGGGTGTTGGCGGTGTCGCTGCCAATTTCGTCTCCTATGCACAGGCGAGAGCGACTTCGAAGCGCAAGAGCGAGTTTGGAACGGGTGTCCCAGAGGGTGTCATAGCTCCGGAGTCCTCAAACCTAGCCAAAGAGGCCGCTTCGTATGTCCCGCTCATCGCTCTCGGAATACCTGGTACTGTCGGGTCGGCGGTCATCTTGAGCGCCTTCACGATTTTGGGACTCGCGCCAGGTCCATCCATGGTCACAGAACACGAACCGGTGATCTACCTTATCGCGGCAGTCCTACTGATTACTGGCTTTCTTGCCAGTGGCTTGGGTCTTTCGGTCGCCCGTCACCTCGCCCTCATTACGACGGTACGGGGGGCCTTGATGGCACCGTTCGTCATCATTCTGGGTATCGTCGGCACCTGGGCGGCGACGACCAACTTCATTCAGCTCGACATTCTTGTTGGTATCGGAGTAGTGGGACTGGTGATGCTGCGACTTGGTTACTCTCTTCCCGCTGCGATAATCGGCTTCTTGTTGGGTTCGGTGTTCGAACACAACTTGACTCTGACCGAGCAAGTGTCGGGATGGAGCTTTCTCAGGCAGCCCCTCCCGGACTTCCTTTTGCTTCTGGTTGTTCTCAGTATTTTCAGCACCCCACTGTTTCGTCTACTTAGGATGCTTTTCGTAAAGGGGCAGCCCGTTGTTGTGGAGGCTCTCGCTAGCGCATCGACTGAGGATTTGGAGCAGATCGAGCCTAAGGAGGGTAGGGAAGAAACCAGTTCTTTTTTCAAGAGGCCGAACTCCTACTTCGAGGTCACCGTCGACGCGGTCTGGGTGATTGGTAGTGCTGTCTATTGGATTACAGCCATCGGCTACGCTCCTGTGGCACGGACCGTTCCACTCCTAGTTTCAAGTGCAGCGTTTTTGCTTGGAATGGTGCAGCTGCTGTCAAGCTTCGTCGTCAAGCTGCAGAGGCTAACCCACGGAAGCAAGAAGGGGGATCGAGGTCACGGCAAAGGTCGAGTGGTCGTGGCAAATGTCGTGACCGGTTCACGCACGGAGTACAAGCGGGAGATATTCATGATCGCCTGGACAGCCCTAATGCTTGTCGGAATATGGCTAATAGGGCTGCAGTTGGCGATTCCCCTCGGCATCCTTGTGTACTTCTTTGTATTGGATCGCGGAAGTTGGCGCAGAGCCGTGATCTCTGGAGCACTGATGTATCTGATCATATACGTCATCTTTGTCAGGCTTTTAGCGACCCAACTCCCGCACGGGATCTTGTGATCTTTAGCAGCCAGAATCACCGGAGATGAGTGGAGGGAGCTCTTAATAGTACTTAGCAAAAGATAGAACATAAGAAGATCAATTCTTATCCTACAGGGAGAAATGGAAAAAATGAAAACAACAACCAGGTTGGTGAGGGCTCTCGCTGTCTCGGGGATCCTGGCAGGGGTGCTTGCAGCTTGCGGCAATTCATCCAATGCCAGTTCGACAAGCCCATCCAGTTCAAGTAACCCACCTACTACCGGTGCGCAGTCGGCAGCATCATTTTTTAAAGGTAAGACGATGACCTTTATCGTTCCTTTCGGCGCCGGCGGCGGCTATGAGCAATGGGCACTGCTCCTCAAGCCGTATTTGATTAAAGAACTCGGCCTTTCAGCTCTGAACATCGTAAATGACACGGGTGGTGGTGGAACGGTCGGTACCAATGACCTCTACGCTGCAAAACCGGACGGTCTCACTATCGGTGACACCGACGCTACCGGCGACGTCTTGAACCAGATCCTCAAGGTCAAAGGACTCAAGTACGATACTTCAAAGATGAGCTGGATTGGGCGGCCTGACACTGCGGCCCAAGTTGGCGTAATGATTGCTTCCTCCGGCATCACCTCCATGAAGCAGCTTGTCTCTACCTACGGACAGAGCGGTTCCAAAACCCTGGTTGCGCTGGCCGCCGGTCAGGGTGGCGCTCCCTACATAGGAGAACGAATCCTTTTCAACATGTTGAAGATCCATTACAGGCAGATCAGCACCTTCCAGGGAAGCAGTGCGGCCAAGGTTGGCCTCCTCAGCGGTGATGGGGGCTTCCTTGAGATCGGCTACACTTCGATGCTTCCGCTGATCTCAAGCCACAAGGTGAACCCTGTGTATGTCTGGCGCCAGAACAGCTTCCCCGCTCTGCCTGGAGTTCCCAGCGTC
>JAJYVK010000398.1 GCA_021792075.1 Actinomycetes bacterium
AGTTCAGCTATTTCCGCAGCAGATGCCCCGGCCAAAGAGGCGAGAGTACCTGGACCGGTCAGTACGCCTAGAACTCCCGCCCTGCCTTGAAGCTCGACACTCAAGCGTCCTGCGGTATCGAAGATCGGGGCGAGCGAATCAGCTGCAGCACGACCGAGCGTCACGGAACCGGAAAAAGCGATCGGCGTTCCCTGTTCATCCCTGGAAACCGTCCCCCCTTCGGCCTCGAGTTCTATTGCGAGCTGAAAGTGGCTCACAATCGCCGGTAGCTCAAACAGACTCTGCGCGTTCCGCAGCACGTAGGCAGCGGTTGCCGGATCCTCCATCATCTCCCCGAGGCCAATCTGATCAAGCCGAGCGGCCATGCGATAGACAATGGGAACGAATACCGCCGCAGTCGGACCCCTAAAAGCCTTTTGGAAAATATTCACGAAAACAACCCCCAGAATGGCTTCGAATATCCTGGTGCATTGGGTTCGGGCCAATCGCCATAATAAAGCAGCTTCTCGTCACTCGGACGGAGCTTTTGCCACTCCGCGATGAACTCAGCGAACGGCTTTCCCCTTTTAAGGCGCTCTTGTCGCGCAAGCTCCCTTTCCGCTTGTGTTCTGGGAGCATCGACGGTGAGGGTGGCTTCGTCGAAAACGACGCGATAGACATTTCTAGCCACATCGAATGAGATGACATTCTCGCGCAAATCATCCATGACTTGATCGGGCTCTCGTTCCAAGACGTCACCGTAGCCACCTCCACCACCCACGCCATGGACAAAGAGGTCGCCGTAGTCAAAATGCTCGGTGGGCTGGCTCGAATAGCTGAACTGGTAATCCCCCGAAAGGGGATGCTCCTTGGCCAGGGAGTACTGGCTTAGCTCAACTTCGTCTGTTCTCTGAGAAAGCTGGCTGAAAACATCCACTTTCTTAACCACAAAGCGCGGATTGGGCGGTCCCGAATATCCACCAAATATCCCTGGATTATGGCTGAGGCGATCGGACGCCCCCCGGGTCGTGAGATCGCAGCCTGAGACAGGAGCGGCGGATATCTCTACGCTCGGCGTCCCTCCCCTGAACTTTCCAAAACCGTGAATGTCCTTATCGATCACACGGGCCAGCGTCACCATGGGAAGCCTCATGTCGGACTCCTCCACTTCGCCTGAATCGGTCACCGACGCCCAATAGAAGCCGCTTGCATGCTCTCCATCCATGTCAAATCTCGCGCCCTGGCCTGCCAGATTCTGGGTCCCGGTGAAATTGGCAGCTCTGTAGCCGTAGCTGTTAATCCCCGCGTAAACGTAGATCATCACATTTCTCGAAAACGGCGCAGAGACCGACAGCTTGAACGGACTGTCAAAAAGCATCTTCGAACCGATCACATGAAGATTCTGAACATTCATCGCCGAAATGGTTGTCCCTTCGCCATGGGCAACTTCCGCGCCGCAATTGGCGACCGAAGGGCCCTCTACCAGGGTTCGAATGGGCTCCAGAAGTCCAATGTTCGGCGCAAGGCCACGAAAAAAATAGGTGAAGAGATAAACGCCCATTGAGGCACGCATCAGATGCCAGGTGCAGTGCTGGGGTCCCATGTTGTTCTCAGGAGAGACCCCCTGATTGATGACGGTCAGACGGTCGCCTTCTTTGACAACCGTCGTCGGAAGACGTATCAATCCGCTCTCCAACCCCACCCCGTCGTTGAAGATGACTGAGCGATAGATCCCGTCATTGAGCTGGCTAATTCTCTGCTTTGCCAGATCCGCGCTGACGGCGAGTATCTTTCTCAGGCCCCCAGCGACCTCCGCTTCGCCACGACGCTCTACCTCGCGCAACACACGGTCCCGGATTCTCTTGCAGGTGGCAACACGCGCCTTAAGGTCACTTGCAAAAACAAAGGGATTGCGCACCGAGTTGAGAAAGAAGTCGAGAATGTCTTGCCGGAGCTCCCAATTGTCGCCTATGCGAAGAGCGCCCACATGGAGCCCCTCTTCCCAGCGAGTCGTCGCAGTCGGGCTGAAACCTCCTGGAGACATCGAGCCGCACTCGCCTTGGTGGCCGCCCACCTCGGCCCAGCCGATCAACACATCGTTGTGAAAGATCGGAGCACTGACAAACATGTCGAAGGTATGGACTCCTCCACAAGTCGGATCATTGAAAAAATAGACGTCACCATCGCGGAGTCCAACGGTCGGATTGTCCCGGTAGTACTTGAGAATGTACTTTACCTGCGGATAGTTCAGAAGGGTGTGGAAAAAGATCCCGGTTGCAACAACGGCTGGGTCTCCTTCGGCGGTGAAAACGCTGGTGTTCATATCTCCGGTAATGATTCCCTCGGATATCGACAATGCCATGTACACCTCGCGCGCCTCTTCAACGATGGAGGTGATCTTGTGCTGGAACACTTCGAGTTCGACTGCGCTGAGTGCCTCCATCCCCTTTAGCTCCAGTTCAGACGGTGGCTCAATCCCTCCTGCAAGCAGCTCTGGGTCCCTTCCTGGAGCAAGTTCGTAAGCATGACGGTCGTAGACGAAGCCGTCGTGAAGCCTGATGTTTCCAATGAGGTCGCCCATCTAATCAGTCTCCTCGCGTTCAAGCCAGCCAACCCTTCGACTATCCAAACCAAAGCTCCAGCCTGGAGGGACTACCGAGACGGTATCGACGCTCTCGATCAGGGCCGGACCCATTATTTTTAGATCACCGGGAAGGCAGTCCCTCCGATAAACGGCGGTATCCAACTCCCCGATGGCGAAACCCCAGTAAGCACTCCGATACCCAGCCGGTTCGGTGGTTAAATTGGCTTCTGACCCCGGTAAGCCTTGAAGAAGAGGCTGGGGAACCTCCCCGATGGCACTCAGCCGAAGTCCGAGCACCTCTACGCCAGCCTCTAGAAAGACTGCACCTTTGCCGTACGCGTCCCCGTAGGCTTTGACAAAGGCCTCGACAATTTCTTTGATCTGCGACAGATCGGTGAACGAGCGAGAGCTCCAGGGTATGGGAAGGACGTGCCGCTGTTGACCAAAACGCTGCAGAATCTCGAATTCGAAACGGATCTGGCTCATGTCGAAACCTTCCTCGTCCATGTCCCGCTCCGCCTCTTTTAGA
>JAJYVK010000399.1 GCA_021792075.1 Actinomycetes bacterium
AAGCCCTCGGAATCGCACCAGATGGCGACCTTCTCATTGCCAACCAAGGCACCAATCAGATCATCCGTCGGACGCCGAGCGGCACACTTACAGTCGTCGCAGGGAACGGCATAGCTGGCTACGCAGGCGATGGTGGATCAGCAATCAAAGCCGAACTGGACGACCCGGCCGGCATGGCAGTGGGGACTAACGGCACGATCTACGTGGCCGACACCGGGAACAACCGCGTACGTGCCATCTCGCCGTCAGGAACCATCAGGACCGAGGCGGGCAACGGTCGCCGCAGCCTCAAAGGGCTAGGTGGACCCGCCACGCACGTCGCAGTGCCCCAACCAGTAGCGGTAGCACTCGGCAGCAGAGGTCAGCTCTACATCGCTGACGGCGCTGGCATCCAGCTCATCTCGCCCAACGGTAACCTGAGCACCGTGCTTCACGCAGGGGCGGGAGTTCTGAACCTCAACGGGACTCGGACGGCCTTTTCGCCAAACGCCATCACGGTCGGCACGAACGGGAACCTCTACGTTGCAGACTTTTCGCCAAAGCTTCTCATGGAACTCACCCCAAAGGGCCAGGTCGTGAACAGCTGGCCGATCTACGTCACCACGGCTGGCCTTGCGACCGTCCAGGATGGCTCGATCCTCGTCGGCGACTACGGTAACTTCGCCGTCGACCGGATCGTCAACAATCAGCTCACCGTCCTGACCACCTTCAAGCCCAATTCGCTTACTGGCCTTGTTGGTACCTTCAGACCATCCGGTGTGGCCGCGACGAGAGCGGGCCAGGTGTACGCGGACACGGACGGCACGAACGGCGGCACCGACACCCCTGCGATTGCAGCGATAAGCACCACGGAACAGCCCCAGGTGCTGACCGCGGGGACTGGCACCAGCCACTGAGTGACGAGATCAAACCGGCGGCCCGCCGGTCCAGCATCGGGTCACAACCATCGAAGAACCTGGCAAGCTGCGACCGCAGCTGGGCCGGGTTCGAATAACGACAACTCAACACCACCTAATCGGACTCGAACCGCCAACTTCTTGTCTCAACCATGTCGCGCCATGATAGCTCCCGATCATGATCACCTCAGTACAGCACATAATGAAGCTGTTGTGGCGCGAGCCTTCGTCCCTTGAGGATTTCGCCCATCAGAAGTCTGCCCTCAGCCTGAAATAGGAAGTCCACAGACCCACCGATATTTTCGCGGGCATTGTTTTTTGGCGAAAGGAAGTAACGCGGTGTTCCCTGTATTCCGTCGACGCAAATGCCACTCGGAAGAGATGGCGCTATGGGGATGTAGTCGGGCCGGAGATTCCGTTCGAGACTGACAGCGTGATCCTTGATCCTTGAGGAATCCGAGAGCCTGCAGCTGGTTTCTGGGATACGACTTGGCCAGCTGTGCCTGAAGTGCCAGGTACTACTTGGGTGGTCATGATTAGGCCCAGGGATAAGAGTGCACTGGTAGCTTGTGCTTCGGTCAGACCTACGACGTTCGGAGTAGTGACCACTCTTGTTGGCTCCACACTTACTTTGCCGGCAGAGGTCGAGCTGTGCGCAATGGCTCCAACAAAACCAAAACTAAGGCAACCCCCAAGGAGAACGGCTAGTCCAATCAAAACTACTATCAGAGGGAAAGACGCTTGCGTTTCTGGCTAACCTGGCCGTCCATAGCCTCGGCTGCAATGTCATCGGGCTGCCCGACTCGGTCAAGAAGTTCTCGAATGGCTGCTTCTGATTGCTCCGACAGCTCAGCACGCGCTTCCTTTAGATGTTCATCAATTTCCGTCACGAGCTGTCGGCGGCGAGACTCGGGAAGCCTACTCAAAGCGATGTCGAGACGGCGGAGGTAGTCGGCGATGATTTGGTCGATATCAGCAGTTGTCATTCCTGACCCCCTATGCCCATTAGTGCGTCAACACTGTTCCGGAATCTCTGCCACTGGATCACGAAGGTCTCTAATGCCAGGCGACCGTCATCTGTAAGGCGATAGTAACGACGAGGCGGTCCTTGCTGGGACTCTTGCCAGAAGGTGTCAACGAGCCCATCTTGTCGAAGTCGAGCAAGCAAAGGGTAAACCGTGCCCTCACTTGTTACCAGGCCATCTGCATCGGAAAGGGCTCGGGTCAGTTCGAAACCGTATCTGTCGCCGCTGCGCAATAGCGCTAAGACACAATACTCGATAGCACCACGCCGCATTTGCGTCATTACGTTAGTTGCACTGCCTGCTACCATGTATCACATAGTAGCAGATAATTCTGCCACTATGTGATAATCACGCCCTCGTGCGCGGCTTTTCGAAATAAAGTAAAAGCTTCTGATGATTGGTCCTATATTTCGAAAGAGACAATGACTTATCTGGGAAGCTGGCCAGGGGCTTCGAATACGTTCACACGCCCAAGCATTGCACATGGCTTAACCTCATTTAATGTGTCGTTTCGAAAATGAGAACGCTCCAGCGTCATATACGGGTTGATTCAACAGATGAACCCTTTATCTTATCTCCATATCTTGACGGCTTGCTAATAGTCGACGGGGGCACATAGGGGAGGGACTATTTGCTTTGGACAAGAGTCAAAATGAATGAATGCGGATTCCTGCGGTTGCCAGTGTGAGGATTTTCTTTAGGTCTTCAAGCGGCGGAGCGCCCGGCTACCTGGAGGCTTACATTTTCACTCGTGTCCGTGGTGGCTTACTGTCGGCCATGGGAAAATGATGCAAACAGGGCCGACATAATCCAGGGTCGGCTGAGCTCACCGGGAGAGGATCGTTTTACAGGGACAAATAAAGCCCGAAGATTAGGAGGCCGGGACTCCGAAACGTTGCTCGCTCTGGTTCTCATCGCTATCGCTTACGGCGCTACCGTCGTGAAGGTCGACCGCGCTGCGCTGGACCCCCACTTTTGGGGAATCGCCGACGCCGATGTCGATGTCGCTGGCATTACCGGTGAAGGTGGCGTACTCGTGACTGGTGGAAGGGAACTAACGATGCTCGACTGCAGGTATACCGCCCAACCAACCACGGTGCCGTCCGGAACGTTATAGCCCGACCCGGGAGACACGACCGTATAGTATTCGCCAAGCAAAGCACTTGTC
>JAJYVK010000400.1 GCA_021792075.1 Actinomycetes bacterium
CCGTACCGAACGAGAGCCCGAAGATGCCGTCGCCCACGTGGGATGAATATCTGGAGCAGGCGAAAGAGCATATCAAGCAAATGCAGCAGGTGATAGAAGAAGAAGGAGCACCTCTCCCGTCACCGCCGGTGCATCCCACCGATCCATTGCCGAAAAAATATAACGAGGCGGCGAAAGAGCTAGCCGAGCAGTATGACGAATTGGTGGCGGAGGTCTTGACTCGGATGGCCGCCATCAAAGACAGGCAGTCAACGATTGACAAATGGAATCTTCAGGAAAGTCCCGCCCCGCTTTTCATAAACATAGTCAGCTAATAAGCCGTGGTGATTTTCTGACTCGTTCATAGTCTTCACCCACGTCGCGAAGCGTCTGTGGTGGCGAAATCTGGGCGGCTTCACCGAGCTTGGGTGCCGATGAGCGGCTTCAGACTCGGGGAGGAGTCAATTGTCAAACCTCTCTATTGCGCATAGATGATCCCACCGGCGACCTCCGAATCGCCAAGGGTAGGGCTACTACCTCGTGAAGGAAGGCCCCGGCGGGGCAAAGCCAGAAATATTTCTATTTTTTTGACTACGCCTCTCAACTATTTGGGAGGCAGGTCCGTAAATGTAACCGAGCAGGGATTCGCTCAATGTCGAGCCACGATGGCTATATCTTTCTCTTTCGTCGTAAATGAGGAGTGTAATTGTGGCCAGTGCCGCTGAAGCGATTGGAATCCTGCAGTTCGCGTTGAACGCGACCGTCACTCAACAGCAAGCTACAGCGAACAATATCGCAAATTTGAATGTTCCCGGATATAAGGCTGAGAAAGTCTCGTTCCAGTCATCTTTGGCCAATGCCATACAAAGTGGCGGATCGGCAAGCGTGACGGTGGCCCAAGAGCAATTGTTGCCGGGGATAAGCGGAAATAACGTGTCTTTGCCTACGGAAACAACGCTGATGCTGAAAAACAATCTCGAGAATCAAACCTTGGATAACGCATTAAGCGGTCAGTTCACGATCATCTCGGATGCTTTGCAAGCGTAGGAGGAATAATGACATCGATGTGGAGTGGGATTACGATACCAGGAACAGGAGTCGCGGTCGACCAGACCTGGTTGAACACCATTGGTGGAAACCTGGCCAACATGAACGACGCCGCGACTCCAGGTAAGCCGGTATATCGCCCGGAGTATGTCGTTGCCGGGGAACAGACAGGAGCTCAAGGAATAGGCAATGGCGTTCAAGTAGACGCGGTCGCTCTCGGTCCTGCTAACGGGCAGTTGGAGTACCAACCAGGCAACCCATTGGCAAATGGGGCGGGCGAAGTGGCATATCCTGCGGTAGACATGGGTTCCGAACTTACAAATCTTGTCCAGGCGCAGATCTCTTACGAAGCCAACGCACAGGCAATGAATACGGCAAAGATGTCCTACACCTCGATCCTGAACATCAAGGCCTAAGAATGATTCCAGCGATACCTCCAATTCCGCCCATAAATCCATCGGCGATTTTGTCTGGAACTACTCCGACGGTAAATGCCGGAGCTAGCAGTTTAAGCGGTACCGAATTCCAGAACCTGTTGGGTCAAGCTATCGATTCGATAAATGGAACGACGTCGAATGCGACAACGGTTTCTCTTCAGGCGGCTGCAGGCAAAGCAACCGCAGTAGATGCCACAGTAGCTACAACGGAAGCTGAACTGGAAACTCAGTTGGCGAGCACACTGGCGAGTTCGACGGTAAATGCGTTGAACTCTATTATGAACATGCCGGCATAGGGGACATGGCTTTACTACCAATAAATGTTGACACGCTAAATTCCGTGCGAGGCAGAGCACTAAGGGTCCTCGGCGGATTCACGCTTGGGCAAAAGGTTTTGACTGTGTTGGCAACCGTCGGTCTGATTGCCGGAGCTTTTTTGTTCATGAAGATGGAATCCAAGCCGAGCTATCAGACGCTGTTCACAAATCTTCAGCCGGCTGACTCGGGAGCAGTGGTAACTCAGCTGAATGCGGCAAAGATTCCATACGAGCTGACCAATGGTGGCTCTACAATACTTGTTCCGGCATCTGTGGTTGACAACGAGAGGGTAACACTGGCTGAACAGGGGCTTCCGAGTTCTGGCACGGTAGGTTTTTCCACACTTGAGAAGGGCGGCTTTACGACCTCTCAGTTCGTGCAGCAGGTCGAATATCAACAGGCCTTAGAGGGACAGTTAGCACAGACCATAGAGTCGATACAGGGAATCCAGTCAGCACAGGTCAACCTGGTTGTGCCGCAGCAGAGCGCATTTGCGATTGGAAATCAGCCAACTACGACAGCTTCGGTTTTAGTGAATCTTTCACCCGGGACAACGCTCACCTCAGGGCAGGTCCAGGGGATTGTCCATTTGGTAGCGTCAGCTGTTCCGAATCTGACTCCATCGAACGTAACGATTGTAGACAACCATGGAGACGTACTCTCATCGTCGAACGTATCGGTTGTTGGAGATTCCGCGACTCAGGCTCAGGAAACTACCGCATACGACAGCCAATTGTCGAGTTCGATACAAGCTCTACTCGATCATGTGGTTGGAGTAGGCAACTCGGCCGTTCAGGTTCACGCCGTGCTTAATTTCAATCAGCAAAGCACTACCACGTCAGGGCTGCAAACGAACGCCAACGGAACTCCGATTACCGCCGTTACCAATCAAACGACGTCGAAACAGACTACGACCGGGATGGGGTCTCCCCCATCTGGGGTAATCGGGGCGAATCAACCACCTGCAAATGGCAATGGCAACTACAGCTCCAATTCCACGAACACGCAGGTGACTAACGCCGTAGGTCAAATAACGCAAACGATAAAACAAGCCCCAGGTCAGGTTCAAAGCACCTCGGTGGCGGTGATCGTAAACTCGAACACGAAACCAAAGCCAAATGTGGCTCAGATACAGGCTCTCGTGACAGCCGCCGCAGGGTTGAATTTAGGAGCCGGGGACAAGCTGGTGGTCAGCCAGCTTCCATTTGCAGCAATCAACAGCTCTGGGGTGAAGCCCGTAGCAAGCTCATCTGTAAAAATGAGGGACTACGAGCACATCGGGGAGGCCGCTGGACTGGT
>JAJYVK010000401.1 GCA_021792075.1 Actinomycetes bacterium
ATGGATCAGCGAACTCACTTTGCTCGGCATCTCCGGAGGCGGGTCTGAAACGATGAAGGCTCCATAACAGACGACAGCTGCGTCTATGTCATCGAGGCTGCATGCAGAGAGGAAGGCCTGCCGACCGCCAGAGCAGTAACCTATGACACCCACCCGTGAATTTGAGGCGGCTTGACTGCGAAGGAACTCTGCTGCACCCTTGACGTCCCCTACCAACCGCTCATCAGGCACTCCACCACGTGCTCTTGCAGTTGCGGCTGCATCATCTGGTGCCGCTCCTGGGGCTTCCCGACTATACAGGTTGGGGCAAATCGCCTGGTAGCCATGGTAGGCAAACTTCCTCGTGATCTCCTTGGTCGCCTCGTCATATCCTGGCATATGATGGATGACCACCACCGAACCATATGGACCCGATCCTGCCGGCCTGGCAAAGTATGCTTCGATACGGTCACCGCCGAACCCTTCTACCTCAACGGTTTCGGCAAGCATTTGATCGCTCATCGTGGCAATCCCCTCTCATCAGTCAACCCGACATTTCCAAATGATCCCAACCAGGAATGGCTTTGAATCCGAAAGCCTCTGTCAAAACCCTGCGCGATCGAACAAAAGCCGAAACCGCTTAGAACAGTCCGACGACATCTCTTATGACCAAGAACAGAACCAGGACTATAACCAACAGATAGATGACCGTCATCTGCCAGCGATAGCGATGTTGAGCGAGCCAAAAACGCCTTATGCCCTTGACATCGAAGAAAAGAGCCACAATGCCGAGGGGAATCCCAATCACTGGTCCCACTCCCACCGTCGCACCAAGGCCGAACAAAGGAATGACGAAAGGAAGAACGACATAGCTGAGAGTACATCTCAAGGCGGAGATCAAAATTGCGACACTGAAAAGCCGCTCCGCCTTCCTCTCCTGAGCCGGTGTCCGCTTGACTTCCGGGATTCGAAGAATTCTCCGCATGATAACAGACATGCGGCTCTCCAATCCACGATCCTTCTGAGGCAGCGTTTCGCCAATCGCGTAGTTCACCCGATTCAGTCTAGACGAGCACTCCTAATTAGTTGAGTCATTCGAGCCCCGCTTCAGCGGAGGCTCAGTTAAACCTTCAAGGCTTTGGTCGAGCCTTGCAAAGCACTGTATGGTACAAGCCCTCTTTATCTCCGCAACCACGAAAGCACGGCCCATCGCTCAATTTCGGACCCTTTCGCCCTTTGCGGCATCGCACCGCAGAAAATGAAAGAGTTGATCTCCCTTTTAAAATGGTGCTCACCTGGTCCCTTTGCAACGCCACGTCATCGGCCGATAAGACTTTGAATGCAAGCAGAGAGTTGCCGCGCTGGTCGTATACTTCCAATAAGGCCTTCTATAACATTTGCTTTGGGCCAGCGGTTGATTCTCCTTCCAAACACTTTTCCGGTTGGGCAATCGTGCCGCTATCGCGGTTTGTCGATGCAGCTGGTCGTGACTTCGAACTTTGTATCTGCGGACTTCCGAGGCTAGGCTCAAGGCACATAATTCACGGTGGCTGGCTTTGTTTAGTGTTAGTGTCAGGAATATGAGCAGATGAATCAGGACATTGTTGAACAGATCGAGAGCCTCAAGAAAGAGCGCAACGCGATAATTCTGGCGCACTCATACCAAAGGGACGAGGTTCAAGATATAGCGGATTTTGTGGGCGACTCGCTCGGCCTCTCCAGAGAGGCGGCCAAGACTGACGCAGAGGTCATCGTCTTTGCAGGGGTGCATTTCATGGCCGAGACCGCTGCGATCCTGAACCCTGGGAAAACCGTGCTGATTCCAGATTTGGAAGCTGGTTGTTCACTTGCGGACACCATCTCAGCAGCAGATGTCCAGGCTTGGAAAGATGAGAATCCCGATGGCCTCGTTGTCGCCTACGTGAACACCACAGCCGATGTAAAGGCACTGGCTGACGTCTGCGTCACGAGCGCGAACGCCGTCTCCGTCGTAACAGCTTTGGATCCGGACCGTCCGATCTTCTTCGTACCAGACATGTTCCTCGGAGCGCACGTGGAAAGAGAAACGGGACGCAAGATGAGCCTTTGGCTGGGCGAGTGCCACGTTCATGCCGGAATAGGCGAGAAGGAAATCAACTCCAGACTGGCTGAACATAGCAATGCAGAGTTTCTCATACACCCCGAATGCAGCTGCGGCAGCGCCTGCCTATATTTGAAGCCAGACGCCAAGATCATGTCGACCGAGGGAATGGTCAGATTCTCACAGTCCTCGGAAGCCGATGAGTTCGTCGTGGCAACTGAGGTCGGTATCCTCCACAGACTTGAGAGGTTCTCGCCTGAAAAGCGGTTCTTCCCCGTCAAGGAGTCCGCAGTGTGCGAGTACATGAAGATGATCACACTCGAGAAGATCCTCGACTCGCTTCTGAAGAACCAGTTCAAAGTAGAGATTCCACCTGACATAGCAAAGAAGGCTCGGCGTTCGCTGGAATCGATGATCGCAGTCGGATAGAGCAGATGCGGGGCGCGATGGACGATACCCATACCGACATTCTCATAATTGGATCAGGGGTAGCCGGATCCTACGCTGCCATGAACGCTGCCAGCCTGGGTGCACGGGTCTCACTGGTGACCAAGACCAAGCTTCTGAGCGGCTCAACTCGGTGGGCTCAAGGAGGAGTGGCCTTCCCGTCCGATCCCAATGACATACCCAGTCATTTGATGGACACCGTCAGGGCGGGCCGGGGGCTGGTCGATGAGCATGTCTCCGAAACCATTCTGACCGAGGCGCTGATACAGTTGAAACACCTGATCGAGATGGGGGTCCACTTCGACGCTCTTCCTGCGCTCGAGGGCGGGCACTCAAAACCACGGGTACTCCACATAAATGGAGACGAAAGCGGCCTCCATCTTCTCTCTTTCCTCCACAGTCAACTACCAAGCCAGGTAACAACGTTTGAGAACCACTTTGCATCCCGGCTGATCTCCGATGATGGCACGGTGGAGGGCGCGATCTTCTGGCGAGACGGCGATCCTAGAAAACCTTTAGCAATCCATGCCGGGTCGACGATCATTGCTACTGGAGGAGTTGGTCAGATCTACT
>JAJYVK010000402.1 GCA_021792075.1 Actinomycetes bacterium
TAGCCTGTTGGGATTTACGCCGTAATCGGTGTGGTCACCTGATCTTCAGGTGGTGGCTGAACAGAGCAACCCATGGGGCAGTCAGGTGCCACTGAGTTATGCCAAGAATGATTCCGATGACAAGAGCTCCTCCGACCAGCGCAATTCGGACTGTCCTTCCTGGAATGCGGACGGAATGAGCACCAGGTCGGCGGTTTAGTTCTGGTAGCGCCAGCGAGCCGGCTTTTAGGAAATATGCCAGAACGTGGATGGCCATGAAGCCGAACCAAACGATGAACACGGCCCTATGAATCGTGCCCCAGAAACTAGCGTCAGGGCTCTGGGGACCTATGAGCACCATCTCTATTCCAGACCACATCAGAACGGCTGTGGTGACTACGATTAGCGGGCCTAAGATTCGGAGAAGAGGCTTTGGGGGCCCCGCCTTTGTATATCGCGGATCCCCAATGTAGTACATGACGAAGCGGTAGGAGGTGCTAACAATCTTTAGAAGTATTGGTGGCAGCAGCACCCATCCTATGAACACATGTACTGTCAATAGTTTGCCTATGAACGGTATCGTGACGCCTTCGGCGGCTAGTAGGAAGAATATCAATAGACCGGTCAGGGCTGTGAGTTTCGTGTTGGCGTGTGTCTTGCCCTTGGAAGATCCCCGTGGCCGGTCTTCTGGAGCTATAAACTTTCTTGCGATCTCCCAGTTAGAAACTGACAATACCCACTCCGGCGCTCTTCAATCTTTGGGACTTTTCCATTAAAGCTCATGCCGATGAAAATTCACTGAAGGGGAGTATTCGTTTTCGAAGTCGCCGAAGGTTGAGCAGGCAGATTGGCACTATCGAGAAGTAATGTAGTCATCTTGACACCTATTCCAGAGAAGATGTCTGGGTTTTGTTTGGTAAGATCTAGTCTTGTCTTACTTAGAGGGCCGCTAGCTCATCGGGCAGAGCAGGAGACTTTTAATCTCAAGGTGCAGGGATCGAGACCCTGGCGGCCCACCAGCTCAGAGCATAGTTTTCGGTGTTTTGAGTCGCAGGAATTGCCAACATGACATAATCGTATTTTGTGATTGGCCACAAGAAAGAGCTGCGACCTGGCGTTTGGAGACTTCGCGTAAGCGCGGGCAAAGATCCCGCAACCGGGAAGTATCGTTATGTTACTAAGGTCATTTATGGTGGCTCACGCGCCGCGTCTCAGCAATTGGCTGAGCTGGTAACTTCTTCAAAAGGGGTGAGTTCCGGCGCTACTGTCGAGGATCTCTTTGAGGAGTTCTTCGCTTTGTGCGAACGTTCCGGTCTAGCCAAGACAACCATATTCAGTTACAAAGTCCTGACGGAAAAGCACATCCTGCCTGCTCTCCGTAATTCTCAAATTGCCAGTCTCACTGCTCGCGACCTGGACACATTGTATGCTCAAATGTCGAAAAAAGGTCTCAGCGCAGCACGGGTCAGGTATGCGCATGCGATTATTCGTCGTGCATTGAACCAGGCAGTTAAGTGGAGCTGGGTAAGTGTGAATGTAGCAAAGCTGGCAACCCCGCCGAGTGTAAAAAGGACAGTTCTGACTGCGCCAAGTCCTGAAGAATTGGGTCAGATTTTAGCGGCGACCTTGCCTCGCAGCACCCAAATGACAGCCTTTTTTGCTCTATTGGCTTTGACTGGTATGAGACGTGGAGAAGGGCTTGCTCTTCGATGGTCGGATTACGACGAGATGTCGAAAGTTCTTACAATTTCAAGAAGCTTGGCATACACGCCGGAACTTGGAATCTTTGAGAAAGCCACGAAGACTTATAATTCCAATCGCCGCATAGGTGTTGACCAGCTGCTAGAGTCCGTGATTGCTTGGCAGATGGAGGCTCTTTGCAAGAATGTCGAATTAGGATTTGGGCTGGTCAGTGATTCGTTTTTGTTTCCCGGATCTCCAGACGGTTCGAATCCTTTGCACCCTGACACGCCGTCGAGGATGTTTCGGAAAGTCTGCGATTTCCTTGGTCTGCCTTTCCATCTGCACCACCTCAGACACTTCACCGCAACAGAGTTGATTGCTGCCGGGGTGGACATTCGAACTGTTAGTGGTCGTCTTGGTCACTCGAACCCCGCAATCACCCTACAAGTTTATTCACATGTTTCAAAAGCCCGAGATCGCGCTGCATCTGAGTATCTAGGTCAGCTCGTTACTTTCCCCAAGGTGCTCTGAATCGGGAGAGAATGGATTCAACTTAATTTTCATGGCTTTAGAAACCGAGGTATCTGGGGCAAATCACTAGTTTTGTTGGGTGAGTACCTTGCAAAGTGGACTTCGCTCGTGTAATCCCACGATGAACGCTGAAACGAGATTTCTCATTCGAATGTAAGACGTGACTTTTGAGAATTTTCCGATACTGAGTATGAAGTTTATCGCGGGGATAATGGTCAGATAGGTCTGCAAAGGGTCGATTATAGCTGTATGCTCGCTGGCAAGGAGTGACGAGTTCTTCGCGACTGTCGGAGGTGATTTTGTCTCAGATTTTGGCTCCACTCTTCGGTTGCGAGCAACTTGTAGGTATAGACTTAATATTGCCTAATTGAAGGGGTGATGGTGCAGGATGGGATCGGATCTCCCAGATTATGAATTGCCCCCACTTGTAGAAGTAATGTTTGCAGTATCAATGAGGCCATTTTCCATGGCTTTAGCCGATTTGGCTAGCCTAGCCACTGATAGCTTTGGGGATCGGTATACCATTCATAGCGATAGCCCACCCGCACAAATGCCGAAAGAGATATTTGATGATGAGGTCGAAATGATGAAGCCTTCATTATCTCTCTTGACCGGTACACCTCCCGTCAGATTGCTCTTTCAGTCCGAGGACAAAGAACAGGTCATACAGCTTCAGCGTGATTGGTTCGCATGCAACTGGCAAAATCTCGCTGGATCGGTTAAATATCCGCGCTACAGCAAGATAGAGACGTTTTTTCTAGAATCATTTGACAAATTCCGGGAGTTTACTAAAAGAAGGGCGGCGGTAGAACCTTCAGTGACTCAGTGCGAGCTGACTTATATAAACCATATTCTGCTCAAAGATGTTCCAGGCGGTTATGCG
>JAJYVK010000403.1 GCA_021792075.1 Actinomycetes bacterium
TGCTGCAGGCCTCGAAATGGCCGCGGCGGCGGTCTTCGGTCCCTGGTCAACACATCTACTTTTTGCATTTCCGCTTGTGATTTGGGCCGGATACGTCTCGTTCAAACGCGGTGCCCGTCTGCCACGTAACACTCCAAACGCTTCAGCTAGGCAAGCCCGTGGAGGCACCAGGCCAACGATCGATGCAAAATCCACAGTTCGTCAGCCCCCAACTGCCTCACGCCGTTACACGCCACCAAAGCAGTCAAGAAAAAAATAAATTGCTACCATTGTCTGGGAATTTCAAATTCAAGGCAGCCGGGATGGAAATGCACCATTACGGGCTAATGGATTTCAAGGAGAGATTGTGATAGTCGACAGACTTTCAGGAAAGTCCATCTTCATCACAGGGTCTACAGGGTTTCTTGGAACCGCGCTCGTTGAGAAGCTGCTCAGAACAATTCCAGACTGCCAACTGTACCTATTGGCACGACCTGGCAGAACGAGCACCGCAGCCGAGCGGATACAGAAGGAGATTCTGAAAAACGACTGCTTCGATCTGTTGCGACAAACCTATGGTGAACGCTTCGATCTAGACGTGACCTCGAGAATCCATCCCATTAGCGGTGATGTTATGTCAGAAGGTCTCAACCTTCGCGGTCAGGACCGCCAGCTCGTTGCGCAATGTGACATCTTTATACACTCCGCTGCGTCCGTAAGCTTCGATTCCCCATTGGACCAAGCAGTCGAAGTAAACCTCTGCGGCCCACGCAGGGTCGCCGAGACCGTTATCGCATCTCGCAAAGACTCTGGAGTTACAAAGCCGGTTCATTTTATTGCCATTTCCACCGCCTACGTTGCAGGCAGCCGCCGAGGACTTTCTCCGGAGCTTCCACTCAGCGAGACTCCGTTCTCAATCGAACTCGACTGGCACTCGGAAGTTAGAGCTGCTCGAGCAGTTAGGGACGATGTAGAACTGAGGAGCAGGGACCCGAAGAATCTGGAGCTCTTTCGAAAGAAAGCCGTCAACGAGCTGGGTGCTGCCGGGGTACCGGTGCTGGTCGCGAAACAAGAGAAGCTCCGTACGCAGTGGATCCATGACCAAATGGTTAGTGCCGGTATAGCCCGTGCGACTTCGGTGGGCTGGCCGGACGCATATGCATTCACGAAAGCCCTAGGGGAGAAAGCGCTTCTCGAAAAGCAAGATGAGATTCCAATCACCATCGTGCGCCCATCAATAATCGAATCTGCAATGATGGAGCCGAAACCTGGGTGGATAAGGGGTTTCAGGATGGCAGAGCCCATAATCATCTCATATGCAAGGGGTTTACTGAAGGAGTTCCCCGGTGTTCCAGAAGGCGTAATCGACGTCATTCCTGTGGACATGGTGGCGGCTGCGATCATAGCAGTGGCTGCGCGTGGACCGAGGCAAGATTCCCCCGAGGTGTTTCAAGTCGCCTCGGGATCGAGAAATCCTCTCAAATACGCCACGCTAGTGAACCACGTTCGAACTTGGTTCCAGGAGCACCCGCTCTATGATTCTGATGGTCAGCCGATAATGGTGCCCGACTGGTCATTCCCAGGGAGAGGACGGGTCCAGTCGCAGCTCGAAAGAACGTCCAAGTTCCTCCAGGCGCTCGAGCAAGCAACCGGAATGCTACCTATTAGAGGAGGCCAGGCTGACTTCATTGTGGACATCGAAAGGAAGCGGCAGGCCGTAGATAGCGCACTGGGATACGTCGAACTCTATGGCACCTACGCCGAGACCGACGCCATATTCAAGATCGACAATCTTCTCAGCCTGTATGACTCCCTTTCGGATGAGGACAAAGAAAAGTTTATTTTTGATCCGGCGCTCATTCACTGGGAAAGCTTCATCCGTGAAGTGCATCTACCATCGGTCGTTCAACACGCTCGAGTAAAGACCACCCCGACGAAGCGGACCGCCAAATCCAGGAGTGCCCGCAGTCTTGCGCTTATCCTTTCGGAGGAGAGGCACCTCGCCGTCTTCGATCTGGAGAATACGATCATCTCCTCCAACGTGGTGGACACCTATGCCTGGCTGGCCACAAGAAGACTTCCAAAGTTGAAGAAAGCTCTTTTCGCCATCGATCTCGCGCTCCAAGGCCCCTCGCTCCTTGCCCTTGACCGCAAAGACCGGGGGGACTTCCTCCGCTCCTTCTATAGGAAGTATGAAGGTGCAAGGCCTCAGAGGCTGGAGAAAGACAGCCAGGAGTTCTTCAATGCTTATCTGCTGAAGAAATCTTTTCCGGCAGCGATTGATCGCGTAAGACGCCACAAGAGCCTGGGGCACAAGACGCTTCTAATAACAGGCGCTCTGGATTTCGTGCTAGAGCCTCTAAAGCCATTGTTCGACGACATAATCTGCGCCGAATTGGAAGTAGGTGAAAACGGCCTTTACAAGGGAAGGTCTTTGTCCATACCCCCGACAGGCGAGGCGCGCGCCTCAATTCTAGCTAAATATGCCGAGGAGCACTCACTCAAGCTATCGGAGTCGATAGCCTACGCAGACTCGACATCTGACCTACCGATGCTCGAAGCTGTCGGCTACCCCGTATGCGTCAACCCGGAGCCCAAACTCGCGACGATAGCGCGCAAGCGAGGCTGGCATATCGAACAGTGGGACAAGGCCAAAGGCCTTCCGCCAGTCTACCTTCCAATCGGGAGATCGATGTGAAAGCACTTGTTTACGAAAGAAACGTAGCCAGGTTTGCCGCCACGAAGATTTTGGGTGTGGTCGCAAAGCCCAAGGTTGCAATTTCCCCCTTGCGCTTGATGGATATTGAACCTCCGAAGCTGCCTGGCTCAAATTGGATGAGATTCTTCCCGAGACTCTCCGGCATCTGTGGCTCGGACCTCGCCACCATAACATCGAACTCTTCCAGGTACCTCGAAGATTTCGTGTCTTTCCCGTTTGTAATGGGGCACGAGGTTGTTGGTGAGTACCAGACAACGGACGGGTCGATGAAGCGGGCCGTGCTAATCCCTTCATTGACGTGCGAGGTCAGAGGCATCGAACCCCTTTGCAGATTTTGCGAAGCCGGTCAGCCCCAGCGATGCCAGCTACTTCAT
>JAJYVK010000404.1 GCA_021792075.1 Actinomycetes bacterium
TACGCATCAGTAAGCTGGACAGCTTCGAGATCAGCGCCATCCGTCTTCGCAGGCCCTCTCTTTGAGATCGGCCAGAGAGCCAATGCGAAAATAATCATTGCCGGGCCCAAATTGGGATCTGTAGCATTTCCGGTTAGAAGCTGACCGAAGTTCTGCCCCGCAACCCAGTAAATCAGAGATACCGCTATCCCGACACCCAGAGCGACCCTCCGCAGCCTCGGACGGGGCACTGCCACTCCCACCCATGCCTGAACGACGGCCATGAGCAGAGCAATGGTCGTTCCCCTGCCAACGGTCAGATTACTCAAGAGACGGTCCATTCCGCTGATCCAGCTAGGTTCGCCCGCGGCTATCCCCTTGAGCTGGGCAGAGATGGCGTTTGGCGACCAATTGGAGAGTTCCAGCTCGAATAGGGCACTTCCAACCCATACGACTGCCCATGCCGCAAGAGCGGTGCGAGAGCCCGCGACACCAAGGTCGGAGACGCTCCCAACACGCGGGCGGCTTGGCTCTTCCACCCTTGCAAATTTTTTGCGGAACTGACCGGCATCTGAATCCAAGCCAGGATAAAACCTGTGATCTTTCAAAAAAATGATGCTTAGAAAAAGGTAGATGAGCGCTGCCCCTGGAGTCCCAGTGAACGCCATAGACGCCTGTGGAAAAAGCATCTGGCCCATCGCCTCTCCAACGACCCAGGGCACAAGAGCCCAGAAGGCCGATGCCAAAAGGCCGAAGCGCTCAGTTTTTCTGAACAGTATGGCGACACCTATTGCAATCTGTATCAGCGCGGCCGCGGTGTTGAAGACTATCTGATGGGAGTGAGTGCCGTAGGTGAAAGTAACCAAGAAGCGGATCAAATCTGTCAGAGGGTTCGGCCGTCCCATGGTGTTGTACTGCAGAACGTTTGCCAAAAAGCCATTCAGGCTTCTCGAATACATGGCCGGTTGAAACTGCAGAAGCCCATCGATTATCCAAAGAGAAGCAAGGGCGACCAAAAGCCTGTGGTGCCACCGCCCTGCACCCCAGTTCTCGAACACCGATTCCGAACCAGACAAGTGACTTCCGATCATCTTTTGAACCTTCTAGGACCGCATATCCCTTCCGCCGCTCACTGTCATATCTGCTTGGAAGGGTTGCCGCAGATGAACGCGACCAGAACAGCCATTATACCGATCAGACCTTCAAGTGCCGACTACTTCGGAGCACTAGTAGCTTGCCATACAGCTGTCTTTTTCTGGGACCAGGCAACAAAGCTGACGCAAACGCAACGTAAAGATGCGCCCGAATAAGCACAACATCCGTGAGTTATTGAGTTCAATGCCAACATTGTATAGGCCACTGCATTCCCAAACCCTGAGATCGTTGCCCACCACCTCGATCAGACAAGCAAAACTCCAGCTCAAATCGCAGAGGTGGAAAATGAAGGCGCGTTCGCCTTGACACAAAAGCAACTGCTTGCGAGACTCCTCCAAGGGTTGGAAGCCAGTCAAGCTCAACATTGGGAGTTTGTTCGAGTTCAGCAGTGTGGAAAAGCTGCCAGGACGGAGAGCTGATGATGGAAAAGGGCGCTTGGCTCGAAAGCGCCGAAGCGACATTGAAGCCACGACAACTACGCAAAGGGTGCGGCTTCGAGAGCTTCCTGAAGCCTCGCCTTGGCAGGGAGGCATCAAGTGCAGGGCGTCCGCTACGAGGGTTGGACGATTGCCATGGCCATATGACATGGCTACAGATGAACCGCGCTCCGAAAAAGATTGCAGCAGTCAGTCAGTCAGTCAGTTTCAAAGGGAGTTTCTTGAACCAAGAACCGGCTCAGCTGATCTCACCAAGCACTATTTCTCTCCAATTTAGACCCCAGGCATTTGGCCCGATCAGGCCGTTCTCTCGATTGTCGAAGCCCGTTGACTCCGTTGGCTGAAAACCTCGGACTTGTGCGATCTTACGGGAACTCTCTCCCATAAGATCGCGGTGGCCGGCTCCAAATAGATTGACCACTTGTGCCAGCAACTGGGGATTCGCAATTACAACTCATCCCCTAGGGCCTACTTGATGGACTACCTCGTTCTCAAATCTCTCAGCTGCTCAGTAACGTCCGCAAGCTCCTGTTCAAGGTCGCGCTGACGTTCCTCGAGCGTAGTTCGCAGTGTGGTCGTCGCGTCCTCGTGATGCTGGCGCCTGCCGTATCCATTGCCGCCACGACAGCCTCCGCCACAGCCACACCTGCGGCCATGTCGCCCTCGAGTTGCGTCGTCTAGTTCCATTGTTCTCATTGTTGTTCCTTTCTGATATTTTCATTTAGCGTTTCGTAACGTCTAAGTAGTGAAGCCACACGTTCTTGGCCAACTCGAAGCGACTCAGCCCAGGCATCAAGTAAAATCGAACCTTCGCCTGTGATCTGGTATGTCCGCTTCAGAGGTCCTGGGGCATCCTCACCCCACACCGAAGCCACCAATCCTTCGCTCTCAAGCGATCGCAGGAGCCGATAGAGATTGCCGAAGTCAACCCTTCCTTCATTTAAGAGACCTTCGAGCGCCTCAGCCAACTCATATCCATGGCTGGGACCTTCGGCTAGCAGCAGAAGCACGGCTGGCTCAATAAAACGCTCCACCCGGGCCTGCACCTGGTAGTTGCCCGGCCCGAGCCGACAACGACACCTAGGTTGATGCCCTATCTTTTCCATAACCCTCCTATATGTGACTTACATATACTTCTACGTTTAGTATATATGTAATACACATATGTCCGACAATAGATCCGCTTCGTGAGCATGAATTTGCCGTCAAGCTGCAAACAGAGGTTTGAAAATCAATGGGATTGATGCAGTTGAGCCATGGACACCATAACCACAGATGCTCACCCTACGAGATTCGATCAAAGCTAAACCAGTAAAAGCAGCTACAGAAACAGCAGCTACAGAAACAGCAGCTACAGAAACAGCAGGGTTGATCTGCCCATTGGAGAATGAGCCAACTGTAAAGTAATCCTCGGACAATTCCGCAGAGCTTTACGCACTTGCAATTGCAGCGGTAATACTGCACAAACCCATTATTAATAATGAGAAATCGAAC